>SSFW01000106.1 GCA_008015595.1 Nitrosomonas sp.
AATGCAGATTATTTTATTTTTATAAGCAATTGTCTTTAAAGTGATTTCTAAAGAAAAAAGATATGGCGCTTTTTTGCAGAGCGTTGGAAGAAATTGTTAACAATAAGTTACTCTATCTTGATTGTAAAATTATTCGACAATCTCAATAGCAAGTATATTCGGCTTAGGCCAAGATAAACGCCTTAACGCTATCTTGGCCTAGAAAAAGGATAAAGCATTTTTTTATTTAACAACTATAACATTGACTGTGCTTGTCGAAGTATTGCCAGAAGCGTCTTTGGCGATCGCTTTGATGACATGACTTCCTTCTAATACACTCTTTGTTTTAGTATTCCAGTTATAGCTCAATGTGCTCCCAGATCCGACGGCTTTTAAATTATTATCGATATAAAGCGATAAGGTTATTCCTGCTGAGCCACTATTATCAGACGCATTCATTGTGATCGTAACGTTACCTGCAACCGATCCTGATATAGGGTTGACGATGCTAACTTGTGGAGGTGTTGTATCATTTACTGCGATTGCTGTTTGGTTTGAGACAGTGACACTAATTGCATCTGAGGTTGTGCTGTTACCGGCTTCATCATAAGCGCGTACCACAAGATTAGCTATACTGTTAGGAACACCCGTTGAGTCCCACGTAAATGCATAAGGCGGTAGCGTGTCAATCGCAACATTGGTATTGTTCACCCATAATTCAGTCCGGATCACGCCAACATTATCGCTTGCTTCGATATCGACTGATACTAATCCTGAAACGGTTGCACCATTGGCAGGATTTATGATGCTGGCTACTGGTTTTTCGCTGTCCGTTGCTGCGGTAAGAAGAGTCGTTGTAGTTGCCGCTGCTTTTGCTGCTTGCACTGCTGCCGCAGCGTTCACTCGCCCATAACCGTAATAACTATCCCTTCCTGCCGTACCCAGATCTTTGGCAGTTGAAAAAAGTAAACTCTCAACTTGAGTACTACTTAGTTTAGGATTAGCTGCCATCATCAAAGCAACCGTGCCCGCGGTGACCGGTGTGGCCATGGAAGTACCCCAACCGATTCCATAAACGGTATTCCGGAATGTAGTCCAAATATCTTTTCCAGGAGCTGATATGGCTACATATTTCCCAAAGCTAGACCAGCTTGTTTTAACATCATTACTATCAGTTGCTGAAACTGGAATCATCGTCGTTGTCGCAGTATAACCAAGGTCTGTGCCACTATTTCCAGCGGCTACGATGACTAGTCCATTTTTGTTTTTCATGTATTGCGCTGCATTCTGAATAGTAAGGTTACCAGGAATGCCTGAGTAGCTAATATTTGCAACACGTACACCTTTGTCTGCGACCCAGGTTAGCGCTTTTGCTACAGTGCTAGCGCTTGCAGTAGCATTGGCATCGGCAACACGCACGGGCATAATTTTCGATGAACCTGCAACTGAGGCTACGCCGATGGTATTATTAGTTGAGGCAGCTGCTACGCCTGCGACTGCTGTACCATGGCCGTTCACATCGGTTGTATTTGAATTATTGCTATAGAAATTCCAGCCAGGTACTATGTTTGATGTAAGATCTGGGTGAGTATTGTCAACGCCCGTATCAAGAATAGCAATGGTAACACCAGTGCCTCGAGTACTATTCCAGGCAGTTGGGGTTCCAATTTTAGTATGATGCCAGGCTCTGGAATAATATTGATCGTTAGGAACAAAACTGGAGTGGAGTAGGTAGTCTAATTCTGCATATTTAATATGAGGATGATGTTTTAGCTTGGCAATAACGCCTTCCTCTGTGTATTCCGGCAGATTGACGATATACAGGTCACTTTGACCAATTTTCTGAGCCTTACCCTGATGTTCTTTCAGGATACTTGCAAAAGCTTTGTTAGGTAGTCCTGCGCGAGGCATGACAAGAATGCGCCCAGTTATCCATTCTTCTTTTTCAGTGCGCTTGATTGAATGCAGCCTCTCAAAGGATAAATCCTCTTCAGGAGAATGAGTCATAAGATCCTGATTGATGAATGTCGGTGGCGCTGCGTTTGTATTAAAAGTTATTAATAATGCCCATATACAAATGAAATAAGCAGGAATGAGCGACTTAAGGTTGTAGTATTGCGTAAACGTCTTAGAGAAAAAAGCTGGGGATACTTGGTTTGTTGCGGTGATAACGCTCGTTTTTTGAATAAGCATTAGGTGCTTCTCCTTTTTTCTTCTATTTGTTAATTGAAAATCATACTCATACCTGTCAAGCAATGACTTTAGGGGGGGGTAGGATAATTGCTAATTGTATAAATCCTTTATCAGTCAGCAATAAGCATGCCAAATATTAATTCATTAATAAACAGTGGTTTAGGATTGAATCTGCTTGAGTTCTGAAGTTAAGTGTCGTTGTTCAGAGACGAGGGAGTGAATGACCTGATGTAACTCACTGTATTAAATGCTGGTTTTTACGTCGTTAATCAATGACAGCGAATAAAATAGGGGAAATTCAAAGGGCAAAGATAAAGTAGGTTGTCTCAACTGCGTAATTATGGCAAGATGCCCTATCCATGTAATAAAAAGAATTTTAATATGATTTCATATCGCTATTTTTTGTTGCCATCGGTATTTGTTTTGGCTGCTTGCTCCTCTGTTGAGAACCGGCAGGATCCGCTTGAAACGATGAATCGTGCTGTTTTCGAGTTTAATGAAAAATTTGACTATTATGTTTTCGAACCTGTGGCGAAGGGGTATAAATTTATTACACCTGATCCATTAGAAATGGTCATTGGTAATGTTTTCTCGAATGCAGGCGATGTCGTGAACACTGCTAATTCGGTACTGCAGTTTAAGTTTGCGGATGCAGCCGCCAGCGCAACGCGCGTGGTGATCAATACGACGTTTGGAATGGGTGGTATCGTGGATTTGGCGAGTGACATTAGTCGTGTTAGTGATATCAATATTAGTAAACGAAATGAAGATTTCGGTCAAACATTAGGGTTCTATGGCGTTGGTCCGGGGCCTTATCTGGTGATTCCATTCTGGGGACCGAGTACAGTTCGTGATGCATTTGGCGTGATGGTGGATAGTTCGCTTTTCCATCCATTCTGGTCAATTTATCCCGATTTTGATTTCTTAACGGTTCGGTTACCTACTGCGGTAGGTTGGTCGATTGATACGCGTGCGCAAATGCTCGATATTGATAAAACGTTGGAGGAAGCTTCACTGGATAAATATGAATTCGTGCGGGATGCTTACTTGCAGCGGCGTAGAAGTCTTGTGCATGATGGTAATCCGCCCAAAGAAGAGCAAAATGGTGAGAGTGGCCAATAACCCTTTCTTTTAAAATAGCTCAAGCTTGTTAATAAAAAGGCCTGAATGATTTATCATTCAGGCCTTTATTTTTTTAAGTTGAGTTCCCTACTGTAATTATTATGCAATCGTATCGCCACGAAGTGCTGCAATCCTTTCATCAAGCGGTGGGTGCGACATAAATAACCGACTTATCTGACTTTGTTTTCCCGAAATACCAAAAGCAGCGATCTTATCTGGTAGGTGTGAAGGTTCGTATTGTTGTTTAAGCCGTTCCAGTGCAGCGATCATTTTTTGTCGACCCGCTAATTTAGCGCCACCTGCATCTGCACGAAATTCACGTTCCCGACTAAACCACATGACGATGATGCTCGCCAAAATACCCAATACGATTTGAGCAATAATACTCGTGATCATGTAAGCGGGGCCGTGCTCTTCTTCTGTTTTGAAGATGAGGCGATCAACGGCATGGCCAATGATTCGGGATAAGAAAATTACAAAAGTATTTACCACGCCCTGAATCAAAGTAAGCGTGACCATATCACCATTCGCAATATGGCTCACTTCATGCGCTAGCACTGCTTCAGCTTCATCTTGCTGCATGTTGGCTAATAGTCCGGTACTCACCGCCACTAATGCGTTGTTCCGACTCATTCCCGTAGCAAAAGCGTTAACATCGGGTGAATCATAGATTGCTACCTCTGGCATGCCGATACCAGCAGCATGCGCTTGTTTGCGTACAGTTTCAACTAACCAGCCTTCTGTTGCATTGGATGGAATCTCGATGACCTGCGCGCCAGTCATGTGTTTGGCTGACCATTTGGACATGGCGAGTGACATCAGAGATCCACCAAAGCCCAATACCGCAGAGAAAACCAGTAAAGCACTAAAATTTAGACCGCCACCTTGCGCATCAAGTACTCGATCT
This sequence comes from Nitrosomonas sp., assembly GCA_008015595.1. Taxonomy (GTDB): domain Bacteria; phylum Pseudomonadota; class Gammaproteobacteria; order Burkholderiales; family Nitrosomonadaceae; genus Nitrosomonas. The sequence continues at coordinate 4,202 of SSFW01000106.1, forward strand.
ACGCCAAGTATTCTGAGCGTTATACTCAGTACGATAAGAATAGCAAGATTAGTTGCTATAAATAACAGTATTCGTTTCATAACATATTACCTATTCGATAGTGAGATAAAAATTATTGGAATCATCTACATTTTTTTGGTTCAATTTGACTCTATTGTAGATAGGGGTGAGTAGTTATTTTATCAAGCATAGTGGTTAAAGAGAAACAGTTCATCCCTGAAAATAAAACTAAGCGGGTTGAGGTACAATACAGATCAAATGATAAAGACAACACTGATTTTTAAAGCGATGGAGATCGAATGAGTCAACAACCTGTTGTGCTGATAGGAAGTGGGTTAGCCGGTTATGGCGTAGCTCGCGAGCTGCGTAAACTCAATTCAGAAATACCAATTACGATGTTATCAGCGGATCATGGCGGTTTTTATTCCAAGCCCATGTTATCAAATGCGATAACAACGGGTAAAACCCCTGAATCGATTTTGAATTCCAGCGCAGCGCAAATGGCTAATCAGCTCCATATTACAATTCGACCTGATACGAGGGTTAGTGTGATTGATTCAGCTCAAAAAGCGGTTGTGCTTGAGAATGGCGAACACTTGATCTATGGCCAGCTAGTGCTAGCGATGGGAGCAGATCAGATTCGTTTGCCGCTGCAAGGAGATGGCGTCGCGGATCTATTAACCGTCAATGATTTGGATGACTACCGCCATTTTCGGGTTGCATTAGAAGGAAAAAAACAAATTGCTATTCTAGGTGCGGGCTTGATCGGATGTGAATTTGCCAATGATTTGGTCGGCGCAGGGTATGAAGTACATGTGATTGATATCAGCACCCAACCACTCGGTCGTTTGTTACCCTCGGAAGGGGGACGTTTTTTACAGGACAAATTGACAGCAATTGGGATCAAATTTCATTTGAAAACCATAACTCAGCGGATTGACCGAATGGGAGATCGATTAAGCTTGTCGTTTGATGATGGGACTCAGCTTGAAGTCGATTTGATTTTATCTGCGGTAGGATTGCGTCCTCGTATCCAGCTAGCTCAAGCAGCGGGCATTGAGGTCAATCGCGGTATCGTAACGGATCGTTACCTTCAAACTCGTACCCCAGATATCTATGCATTAGGAGATTGTGCTGAAGTAGAGGGAAAAGTGCTCCCGTTTATTATGCCGATCAGCCATGCATCACGTGCTTTAGCGGCAACACTGAATGGTACGCCGACTTTGTTGCGTTATCCTGCGATGCCAGTATTGGTTAAAATACCAGCCTGCCCAACCATTGTTTCTCCACCTGATCCTGATAAAGAGGGGGAATGGCGTGTTGATAAAACAGAGGATGGAATTAAAGCATTATTTAAGGATATCGCAGGCAATTTATTAGGGTTTGCATTGTTGGGCGATGCGACTAAAGAAAAAAATGCTTTGACCCCTTTACTCCCTGCGGTGCTTGATTGATTCTCAACGTAAAGGTTGACCAATTAATGCTGGCCATTGGATTGAAACGAGATTAAAGCATTCTGGAATTGGGTGATAGATGTTATTGCAATTAAAATCAGGTTGGGGATTGTGTTGTCTGAGCGACCTTAATCTATTAAGTCGAGTGCTGTTTAGCAATGTCTAGTCGCAATTCGGGATGGCATCCAGTTCCTGTTTCAGCTTCACCCACGCTTCGATGGTGGTTACTCAATCAACATTCATTAACTGACTTAATTAAGCAGCGTTGTAATCAATTTCGTGTTGAGCCCACTTTCCAAGCGTTGGCTAGGGCATGCCATGACGAGCTAAGTGTAATTGGCTTGCACCGCAATGAACTCGCGCTGATCCGTGAGGTTTATTTATATTGTGGGGATAGGCCAGTAGTGTTTGCCCACTCAGTGATTGCACGGAATCATTTGCAGGGAGTGTGGCGTGGATTGAGCCGCTTGGGCAATCAGTCACTGGGTTCGTTGCTGTTCAGTAATCCTTTGATTAAGCGGCAAGATCGATTTAGCTTTAGACAGCTTAACGATCATCATTTGCTTTATCATCGTGCTTGTCAAAGAATGTCACCAAACAAATCAAGACGATTATGGGCGCGGCGTAGAGCGTTCTCGCTGTATGGGCGGTCCATTCTAGTTACTGAAATTTTTTTACCTGCTATTTTAGAGCTATGAGTTTGATCAGCAAAGAACGCCTTAGGGCTTATGTGAAACTAATTCGACTAGATAAACCGATTGGTATCTTGCTATTACTATGGCCAACTTTATGGGGGATCTGGTTAGCGACTGAAGGTACGCCGGATGCGATGATTCTGTTTATCTTTATAGCGGGTACGATACTGATGCGTTCGGCTGGCTGCGCCATTAATGATTTCGCAGATCGACGGATTGACCCGCATGTTGAGCGGACCAAAAATCGACCGTTAGCAGCTGGCATGATTACTGCGAAAGAAGTAGTGGCAGTTGCAATCGGGTTAAGTTTTTGCGCGTTTCTATTAGTGTTGCCACTCAACACCTTGACACTTCAGCTTTCAGTTTGTGCCCTTTTCCTGGCAGGGACTTATCCGTTCACAAAACGGTTTTTCGCAATGCCGCAGGCTTATCTTGGAATTGCCTTTAGTTTTGGAATTCCCATGGCTTTTGCTGCACAAACAGGGGAATTACCGCCGATTGTTTGGGTTTTGTTGGTGGCCAATGTGTTGTGGGTTATCGCCTATGATACCGAATATGCGATGGTTGATCGTGCGGATGATCTCAAAATTGGAATTAAAACATCGGCGATTACGCTGGGACGTTACGACATCATCGGTATTATGCTGTGCCATAGTTTTTTTCTGGGGATAATGACTTATGTTGGCTGGGTATTGCAGCTCGGTCTTCTCTATTATCTATCTCTCGGTGTAGTGGTCGCATTGGTCATTTATCAATACCAGTTGATCAAGGATCGGAAACCGCCGGGTTGTTTTAAAGCTTTCTTGCATAATAATTGGGTTGGGACTTCGATATTTGCTGGAATTGCTTTGGATTCGTTAATCAAAATACCTTTTTAAGTAAGTAACTGCGAGGTTTCGATGAAATATAAGGATTTGCGTGATTTTTTGGACCAACTGGCACTGCGGGGTCAGCTGAAACGGGTGACGCATCCCATCGATCCCTATTTGGAGATGACAGAGATTTGCGATCGTTTATTGAAACAAGGGGGCCCCGCTGTTTTATTTGAGCAACCTAAAAATCATTCGATACCGGTACTTGGAAATTTGTTTGGTACTCCCGATCGAGTTGCGCTAGGAATGGGGCAAGAATCGATGGCAGCTTTACGAGAGGTTGGGAAACTATTGGCTTACCTCAAGGAGCCCGATCCACCGAAAGGATTGAAGGATGCTTGGGAGAAACTGCCGGTTCTTAAGCAAGTTTTGAATATGGCACCTAAAGTGGTATCCAGCGCCCCCTGCCAAGAAATCGTGTGGGAAGGCCAAGCGGTTGATTTATCGAAATTACCGATTCAAACCTGTTGGCCTGGCGATGTTGCACCGTTGATTACCTGGGGACTTACGGTTACGCGAGGTCCCCATAAATCTCGCCAGAATCTGGGAATTTATCGTCAGCAAGTGATTGCGCCTAATAAAGTAATCATGCGCTGGCTCGCGCATCGCGGTGGAGCGCTGGACTATCGTGACTTTTGCCAAGTTAATCCCGGCATGCCTTATCCTGTTGCCGTAGCACTAGGTGCTGATCCTGCCACGATACTGGGTGCGGTGACACCTGTTCCGGATAGTTTGAGTGAGTATCAATTTGCAGGACTATTACGCGGTGCCAAGACGGAGGTTGTGCAGTGTTTAACCCATGATTTACAGGTGCCTGCGAGTGCTGAAATCGTCTTGGAGGGGTTTATTTACCCAGATGAAACGGCAATTGAAGGTCCCTATGGTGATCATACCGGCTACTACAATGAGCAAGAGCGCTTTCCTGTGTTTACAATCGAACGCATGACGATGCGGCGTAATCCTATATATCATTCGACTTATACCGGTAAACCGCCGGATGAACCTGCGATTTTGGGGGTGGCCCTTAATGAGGTGTTCGTGCCGCTATTACAAAAACAATTTACTGAAATTACGGATTTCTATTTGCCGCCAGAAGGTTGTTCTTACCGCATGGCAATTGTTAGCATGAAGAAGCAGTATCCGGGGCATGCAAAGCGTGTGTTGTTTGGCGTTTGGAGCTTTCTTCGCCAATTCATGTATACCAAATTCATTATCGTAACGGATGAAGATATCGATATTCGTGACTGGAAAGAGGTAATTTGGGCGATTACGACACGCGTTGATCCAGCAAGGGATACCTTGATCGTCGAAAATACCCCCATCGATTATTTAGATTTTGCTAGCCCTGTTTCTGGATTAGGGGGGAAAATGGGGCTAGATGCTACCAACAAGTGGCCTGGAGAAACAGTGCGTGAGTGGGGTAGAACGATTACTATGGATGCGGCGGTTAAATCACGGATTGATCAGCTTTGGGATGAATTACCTTTCTAGGTTAAAAGTTACCCAATAATTTGTCCTCATTGCTAACCTTTAAATCACCAGTCTAATTGTACTGAAAGTGGCTGAGCCCATTGAGTACTGGATTTGTGATTGATATTCCATCACGATACAGGTGACATGTTAGAATATGGCCTTTTTATGCAGATTTTATAGGGAATATTGATTTAACCGAGAAACGGATTCCAGAATACGGCATTCATTTTTTGCTAAAATAGTTGCTTATTATCAATCAGTTTATTTTTAGTGGAGTTATTTAATGGCTATAGAAAGAACGCTGTCGATTATCAAACCAGACGCAGTGGCAAAAAATGTTATTGGTCAAATTTATACCCGGTTTGAGAACGCTGGATTAAAGATTATTGCAGCGAAAATGATGTTGCTTTCCCGAACAGAAGCAGAAACATTTTATGCTGTTCACCGGCAACGTCCTTTTTTTAACGATTTAGTCAGCTTTATGACTTCAGGGCCCGTCATGGTACAGGTACTAGAAGGGGAAGATGCAATCAAAAAGAATCGTGAATTAATGGGAGCAACCGATCCTAAGAAAGCGGATAAAGGGACGATTCGTGCTGATTTTGCAGATAGTATCGATGCCAATGCAGTGCATGGTTCAGATGCCGCAGAAACAGCAAGTGTCGAAATTGCTTGTTTTTTCCCAGCATTATCTATTTTCTCTCGTTAATTCGATCAATTACTGCAAACGCATTTGTTAAGTATGAATTCGGTTGTTAATTTGCTTGATTACGATTCAGCTGGTCTTGTTCGTTTCTGCGAAGAAATCGGCGAAAAACCTTATCGTGCCAAGCAGTTACTCAGATGGATTCATCAATTTGGGAAATCCGATTTTGCAGAAATGAGCGATTTGGCAAAATTATTCCGCGAAAAACTCCATTCATTAGCGACGATTCGTTCACCGGAAGTAATGAGTGATTACACGGCGCAAGATGGAACTCGGAAATGGTTGTTAGCGACGGGGCAGGGTAATGCAGTTGAGATGGTTTATATTCCTGAAGTAGCGCGGAACACATTGTGCATATCCAGTCAGGTCGGTTGTGCACTTAATTGTAGCTTTTGTGCAACTGGTAAGCAGGGGTTCAATCGCAATCTAACGGTTGCAGAAATCATTGGGCAGTTATGGTGGGCTAATAAAACGCTTAAATCCCAGAGGCAATCGGCTTCAATGCAGACTGATCATAGGCCTGATGAGGAAGTAGTGGGTTTTACAGAACAAAAGCCAGTTTCTGATCGGGTAATTACGAATGTCGTATTAATGGGTATGGGCGAGCCATTGGCTAATTTTGATAACGTAGTTACTGCGTTAGATTTAATGCTCGATGATAGTGCTTATGGGTTATCGAGAAGAAGAGTTACTGTCAGTACATCGGGTATTGTACCCGCCATGGATCGGTTACGAGAACGATGCCCTGTAGCCTTAGCCGTTTCTTTGCATGCACCTAATGACGAATTACGCAACGAATTAGTACCAATTAATAAAAAATATCCGCTTCATGAATTGCTTGCGGCCTGTAAGCGTTATTTGCAGGCATCTCCTAGGGATTTTATTACTTTTGAGTACGTGATGCTTGATCAAGTC
>SSFW01000141.1 GCA_008015595.1 Nitrosomonas sp.
CAACACCTCTGCTTGACTGCCAAAACCATTCTCAGGAGTCAATCCATTCTGACCCCAGATCAGCGGCATCCAATCACCACTGCCATCAGCATTAAATTTCGCAACATACAGCGTGCCTTTATCAAGCATATCGGGATCGGTCACTTGCGGATTGCCATTCCATTTTTTGGCACAAACAAACTTATAAATATATTCATTGCGTTCGTCATCGCCCATGTAAAAAGCAACGCGCTTCTGACGATCAACCACAACTTGAGCGCCTTCATGCTTCATTCGTCCAAGCGCAGTACGCTTTATTGGCTTATCCCAAGGATTGCGTGGATCGATCTCAACCACCCAACCAAAACGATGTGGCTCATGAGGATGTAGGTCAGCACGGAATCGTTCGTCCACCTCGTGCCAACGATAACCAAAGCCACCTTTTACTACACCGTAACGAGACTGACCTTTGAGAATGTTAAGTTTTCGGTCAAGATCTAATTCACCGATGACATCACCACTCTCATTAGAAAAATAGCCATTCCAATTTTCTTCGCAGGTTAGGTAGGTTCCCCAAGGGGTATAACCATGTGAACAGTTATTCAATGTACCCAGTACATTTTTACCGGTAGCGTCTGCAGCAGTCTTCATAAGCTCATGCCCTGCCGCTGGACCACTGATAACACAAGGCGTGTTGCCTGTGATGCGCTGGTTAAAATACCAATTACGGGAAAGTGACCATTTCTTCCGTTTCTTTTCTATCATGATAATGTTGACACCATGCGCAGCTTGCTGAGTACGAACCATTGCAAGGGTGATCGGAACTTTGGCATAGTCGCTTGCAGGGGTGATATTGTTGACTAATGGGGGGTCACAATATTCACTATTAGTCACTAATAATCCACGCTGGTTTCCAGCTTGCCCTGGCCAGGGGAAAAAATGCATACCATCCGTATGAGCCCCATAACAATGAAGCTGTGTTTCCTCATCCATTGCTGAAACGGTATCCCAGTTAGGTTTATCGTTAATGGAATCACCCCAGGATATCAATACTCTTGCTGTATAACCCTCTGGTACTGTTATTCCATCAATCATCGGTTGCAAATTAGGACTTACTGGGTTAAAACCCAAAAGTAGGCCATGCTTAGAAATATCTTCAGCAAAACTTGCCATACTTTCCATCGCTGCAGTTCCCAGGAGGGTCATTGTGGTGATTCCTGCCGTTGCAGTCACGGATGACTTGAGAAATTCACGTCGTGATATTTTTCTTTGCTCGATGATTTCCATCATCGATGGATTATTACTCTCATTGCGGGTTATGTCATTAATTTTGAGCTTACTATCGGGATGCAGTTTGCTACTCATATTACCTCCACTTTTAATGTAATTTTCGATACAGCAAACTTAGTTTCAAAAAGTGACAGTTTGATAACACCTCGATTAATTTTTTTTGATGATTTGATGACTAATTATCAAAGTGTCGGTATCGAAAAGTTACAGCTATTAGCAGTGGAGGGTCTCAAGCCAAGAAAGCTATGATTTAATCAAAAACAACGCAGATTGCTGTAAGCAATTTAGAAACAATCTTATGAGGTAACAAAAAAACTAAGAAATCAGCTTGACTGTCATGAAGCAGTAACACTCAACTGTATAATGGTGTGTACTAAGTACCTCCCTTCTGTTGCTCTGGGTACCAGTGGTTTCTCCCTCTGTGGGTATACTACTCACTTTACACTGGTACCTGTTTTTTTCTTCACATCTTCATATCATTTCGATGAAAATAACTTGATTGGCTAAAATAGCCAAAATGACGACTAAAACGATATTACTCCTAACATTCTCTAACAAATATTTAATGTAATTGACATATATCTGACATCAATAGCCTTTAGTATCGGCGTTGTATAAATTCAACCGTTGTTTCGAATTTATATCCACATCGATTCTTACAAACAGGATCGTTTACGTAGCGTACAGATATTTTCCTTTATATTAAATGGAGATCTAAAAATGAAAAAACTTTCGTTAATTCTCGTCATAACAACAATCATGCTGGTATCTAGCTTTAATCTAACGGCCGCATGCGCTCCTCTAGTTCAAACTAGAGTCACACAACCTGACTATGCTGTTTTAGACGCTGCTTTAACTTCGGCTATCCAAACCCGCTTAAAAAATAAGCTAAATGCAACTAAGGATGAGCTGACTTATAGCGCTTTACGCATTGAAGCAGAAGGTTTAGCCGCAACGATTGCAAATGGCCGAGTCGTCATTACAATGCCGGATGGTACTGTGGTAGTTGATACATCAAAAGGAGCAAGTAACACTTATGCTAATTTCAAAGCTAAAACTATTAACGAAAACCACAATTCTCGAATCGCTATTCTACATAGCCAACTCTATGACTGTGGTTTAGGCCTTGAAACCAAGCTAAGTAGCACTGATAACACTAAAGAGAATTATTTAGCTAGACGCTTAGGCGCATACTTGAATAGCGCCGGAACAGTTAGACTTTCTCAAAAACTGTAAGATCTAACCAACAATCAATCCCTTTTAATTGGGTAGTGCCGCGACTACGGGGCTACATTTTTGGTACCCCGTAGTTTTATAACTACCCTATCACTCAGAAAATACTCTCATTTACCTCGTTAAATTCCCCAATAAGGAGCCACTAACGCTTCTTCTGTAGTTTCTTTATACAGAATCGTTGTGAAGAAAGACATTCGTTAGCAATGGATGTTTTTTCAACCCAGTTTTTTTACAGCCTTTCAGATAACTCTATTCTTAAAAAATTAACAAAGCTGAAATTGTTCAGACATAAACCAAAGCTAAAGTGTTTATACAGTGCACTGTTTCCATTCGTTTTAACTTGTAATCGCTTTACTTTTTAGAAAAGGAGAATCTCATGGATTTTGAAAGAACCATGGCCATCATTGCATCCTGCATGTTATTTTCAATTACCTTTAGTATGGTAACAAAAAATTCACTTGCTGCATCGGATCACGGTCAGAAAGACATTGGTCAAGTAAAAGTGAGTGAAATTAAAAAAACCAATATTCAATTAGGACCTCGCCCATTTTTTCTGGTTGATGATATGAGTGAAGGTGCTTTAAAAAATAAATTAAAATCATGCGCCAACAGCGTATCGAGAAAAACCGAATTTTCAATCGGCCACCGTGGCGCAGCCCTTCAATTCCCTGAGCATACTAAAGAATCCTATTTAGCAGCGGCTCGAATGGGGGCTGGCATTATTGAATGCGATGTGACATTTACACAGGATCGTGAGTTAGTCTGTCGCCATTCTCAGTGTGACCTACATACGACGACTAACATTCTCGCAATTCCCGAGCTTGCGGCTAAATGCTCAGTTCCTTTTTCACCTGCTGAGATTGATCCAATAACGGGAGAAATTATTAAACCGGCCTCCGCACAATGCTGCACAAGCGATATCACACTCGCAGAATTTAAAATGCTCAACGGTAAAATGGATGCAAGCAATCCTGCTGCTACAACTCCTGAAGCCTATTTGGGTGGAGTCCCAGCTTGGAGAACTGATTTGTATGCAAGTAAAGGTACCCTACTTACCCATCAAGAAAGCATCGAACTTTTTAAGCAATTAGGTGTAAAAATGACGCCTGAACTCAAAGCACCCAGCGTTCCCATGCCATTTCAAGGGGATTTTACACAGCAAGATTATGCACAAAAGTTAATCGATGAATATAAACTTTTAGGGATTAAGCCCGAGAAAGTTTTCCCTCAGTCTTTTAGTTTAAATGATGTACTTTATTGGATTCAGAATGAATCTGAATTTGGAGCGCAAGCGGTATATCTAGATGGTCGGTACGACGATCCTACTTTTGATCCTCAAAACTCTGCTAGTTGGAACCCAAGTATGTCGGATCTCGTTTCACAAGGTGTTAAAATTATTGCTCCTCCTATGTGGGTATTGGTGACAGTAGAAAATAACCGCATTGTTCCTTCAGTATATGCTAAAGCTGCCAAAGAAGCAGGCTTAGATATCATTACTTGGACCATCGAACGCTCCCCTCCACTAATTGCAAATGGTGATTGGTATTACCAAACCATTGATAGCGTTGTTAATAAAGATGGAGATCAATATGTTTTATTAGATGTACTTACCAAGCAGGTCGGTATCTTGGGAATATTCTCAGATTGGCCAGCAACAGTAACTTATTATGCAAATTGTATGGGTATAAAGTAGTAAACTAACGGAGCAGGCAAGGATGGGGAAGATTCTCCATCCTTGCGATCAAATAACACTGAGAATTTTTACCTTTAACTTGTGCTTTCACATAACTCATGCACAAAAAAACCTAATCCTTGAGCCAGCTTATCAGTTTCAACGAAGAAATTTTTGTTTAACACAACATCTCCATGATCGAGTAGCGATGTTAATATCAAGTGACTTTTCTTACCCAACTGCGCTAAGCGCTTATGCAAAAAAATTGACTCATGACTCGGGATCACTTGATCATGATAACCATGTATCAAACTAATTGAGAAATCGATATGCGTAAGCTGCTTATCTAAATCAAATCGATTTAACCAATGTTCTCTTCGATCGATTTCTTCTAAAGCACTTTGGGTTACTTGATGCCTAAAAAAGGCGTCTTCCAATAATTGACAAAAAAAATGCGTCGCTTCTTTAGAAGTATTTTGTAACGAATAAGGCAACAATGGCTTTTTTTTCTTAAAACCATTATCTGCCACCGCGATATCAAATAGCTGAATTACTTCTGGATTTCGATATGAGCTTTGAGAAAGTAGATTCCGCAATAAAATAAAGCGTGCATATTCGTCGATTTCCTCCTGATCCAGGACAAATCGGATTACATTCCTAAAATCTGCAAATGTACCAATTAAACACATCGCTTTTATGGAGGATGAGATCTGTGGATGCGAAGCGGCCAATAGCGCAACCCCGCCTGAATATGAAGCTGAGAAAATACCTAGCTGACGGTGGCTTGGATTCAACTCCGAATGAGTCGCAATTGCCTCAATTAACGCTGCAAACTTACTGATCGTCGATGGGTGAATGATAAGCTGTTCAATATCCGAAATGCACGGAACGATCACTCGAAAACCCAAGTATGAAAATGCTCTAGCAACAGCATCCATCCGATGATCCCTGTACCCATGCACAGACAAACCAGGGAAAGCAATAATGGTATGAATGGAATCACCGGGGGGCTCGTACACTAAAGCAGAATGCATCTCGTACTGCGTGCTAATAGGATGTTGCAAGATGTTAATTCTTACCCATTGCGGTAAATAACGACGCAACAGAAAACGATAACCTAATCGCCGGTACAATATAGACTTGCTTCTATTATGGTCCAAAGCGCATACTATCAAGCAATCATTCGTAGCACTTCCTTTACACCGGAACCAGGTAATCAGCAAACCGCTTCGCAGCAGACCCCCAACTAAATGTTTCTGCTCGTTCACGTGCTTTTTCACGGGGTATCTCGAATGCGCTGAGCACAGCTTCTTTTAAATCGGGCAACATAGCACCTGCTCCACTATCACCAATGACTTCAAGCGGTCCATCCACTGGGAAGCAAGCAACTGGCGTACCCGTTGCCATCGATTCCAGTAAAACAAGACCAAACGTATCAGCAGCACTGGGGAAAACAAATACATCCGCACTTGCATAAAGCTGAACCAGTTCGTTTCTGGGCAAAATACCCAGCCAAAGAACGTTGGGATAGCGTCTTTTAAGGTCACTCTCGAGTGGCCCCACCCCACTGACCACTTTACTCCCGGGAATATCCAAATCTAGAAACGCTTGAATATTCTTTTCATATGAAATTCGACCTACAAATAAGGAAATCGGTCTTGGAAGTCTCCCTAACGCAGGAAATTCAGCCGGTTTCTCATGGAATCGGAACAATTCAGTATCCACACCATGTGACCAAGATTTAAGGTTTTGGAACCCACGTTTCTGAAGACCTTCTAGTACCGATTGAGTAGGTACCATTACCCCTGAGGAAGGTTGATGAAAATGCTTGAGCACAGTATATCCTACGAACACTGGAACGCCCAGTGATGCCTTGAAAATCTCAGGGAATTTAGTATGAAAGGCAGAAGTAAAAAACCAACCCTCTTTGAGGCATATTGATCGCGCTGCCCAACCCAGGGGACCTTCCGTTACAATATGAATTGCATCAGGATTATATTGTAGAAGTAAGGTTTGCAAGTGTTTTCGTGGCCGAATAGCAAGATCAATACCGGCATAACCAGGGCAAGGCCTGGTATTAAACAAGCCCGGATGAATAATCATAAATTGGTGATCAAATTTTTCAAGTTCTGCCACAAGTTCGACTAAAGTGGTTACAACCCCATTGACCTGGGGCTGCCAGGCATCAGTAATTAAAGCAATCTTCATGCAAGCACCTTTTCGTTATCCTTAATCTTATTTGTTACTACAGGCTTACCTATCGGTAAGCAGCCTTCCGTTATCGGGATTTCTACCGTATTGGTTAGTTGCAGGGCATGCTGAGGCCAGTGAATCAGCTCGATACTTCCATCAAAATGTTCTACTAAGGCAGTTAGACTTTCAACCCAGTCACCATCATTACAATAAGTAACGCCATTGATGTCACGGATTTCAGCATGATGGATATGTCCGCAAATCACACCATTGAGCCCTCGTCGACTTGCCTCGGCTGCAACGGCTTGTTCAAAGGAGAGTACATAATTGACTGCTGTTTTAACTTTATATTTAAGATACTGAGAAAGCGACCAGTAAGGCAGACCAAATCGAGTCCGCAGTGAGGTCAAGTATCGATTCAATTTCAGTGTAAATTCGTAGAGATTATCACCGACGTAGGCAAGCCATTTTGCACACTGAATGACACCATCAAAATAATCACCATGAATTACCCAGAATTTGCGGCCATCGACTGTTTCATGAACCGCTTCCTCGACAATTTCGATACCACCAAATGAGTGTCCCAAGAACTCACGTGCGAATTCATCATGATTACCTGGCACATAAATAACTTTGCAACCTTTGCGTACCTTACGGAGCAATTTCTGTATCACATCATTATGAGCCTGGGGCCAATACCAACGCCGACGTAACTGCCAGCCATCGATAATATCGCCGACCAGATACAACTGCTCGCTCGAGTAAGTTTTCAAAAAATCTAACAATGCTGAAGCTTGGCAACCTGGCGTACCAAGATGAAGATCAGAAATAAAAATCGCACGAACGCTTGATTTATAGCTTTCTTCTGGAGAGTCATCCAGTTCACTGTTTGATTGCCAATCAACGGCAGGTTTATTGAGTTGGTTATGCAAATAAGCGTAATGATCGCGCATATTTACCCCAAGAAGTGTTTACGATAACGTTCAGGCAAATTTCTCATACGCATTAGCATCGGCAAATCTGCAGTATTAAAATCCGGGTCCCAAGCCGGGGCACCTAACACTTTGGCGCCCACCCTTAGATAGCCTTTGACCAATGCGGGGGGGTCAATATCGAGCGTCTGATCTAATTGCTCAACAGGCAAAGGTAAACGTGGAATAACCTGTAATTCTTGACTTGCCAGGTGATTTTCCTTCATCTGCCGCCAAATACTTGCTGCTGCATATCCCATCCCAATTTGACTATCCTTTACCTGCATATTCATGGGAATACTGACGCATCCAACAATGTCATCCAGCTTATTTTGCGTCATGAACTGAACGAGTGCTTTCCAAAGCGCCAGGATGACACTACCCTGACGATAATCTTTATGTACGCAACTACGGCCAATCTCTGCAAGATGCTCGCGCAACGGGTGCAACGCACGTAAATCAAACTCACTATCACTGTATAACTTTCCAGCCAGTTTAGCTTGTGCAGGCGTCAAAACACGATATGTTCCAATGACTTGCCATGTTTTACGATCTCGTACCAGAAGATGCTCACAATAATCATCAAAGATATCGACATCATAGCCTGATAAAATATTAGGAAGGCTTGCGCCCATCTCAGTTGCAAATACTTGATATCTTAATTTTTGAGCTTCGCGCACTTCCGATAAGTGTCTTGCCCAAGTCGTTACAATATTGGTCTGACTTTCGAGCTTTGTTGTAGCACACTGGCCTACCTCAGGGATACTACTGGTGCTATCTCTAAAAAATGAACCTTGCAGCATCTCTGCAGTCGCCATGATCGATTCACTCATTACTGATTCCTCCAAATATAAAGAAATTAAGTCGTAAAACTCATTGAATCTCTACATATTTTTATCGAATCATGTGATGGCGCTATGTCAGTTTTATGAAGTTCTTGTTACCGCCACTGAGTTGCTCTTTGTTTCTGATACGGTGTAATGATTCGAAAAAGAAAATTTAAGGCAACCCTAACGGTTCAGGATTACTCTCGTAGGAACTCAGCAGCCAGAGAAACAGTGACTTTCTTTGAGAAATTGAATTGTTCATCTACTAATGAAAAAGCCCCTACTTAGCTGCATAAGTAAGGGCTTCTTCCAATAAAAATTGAATCTGCTAGTCTTTAGCGATCCATAACGCTTAGAAAGGGAAAGTCCATTCTTGAGTCCAGTTATCATTGGCGTCCCTAAACGCACCGGCATAACTAACTGGCTTAAAGTAGCTATCGCTCAATGTAGCACCTGCTTGTAACTCTGGTGAGCCTGAATTAGGTAAGAAGCCATTTAATAATGGATCTTGTGCTTTATTCCCGGTTTGTGAATTAAACCAGTCTGCTGTAGATGCAGTTGCGCCACCTGATTCTGCGAAGCTATTCTGACACCCGTTTACAAAGGAATTATTGATGCTCAATTCACTCGCTTGACCGACCAACGCAGATGTTGCCGTACCATCAAGCGTTAAGCAGTTTTGAAATCCAGTAAATATTGAATTCCAAATATTCACGCCTGTCCCACGTCTTAATAAAGCACCTGACGCCTGAGAAACCGGGGAACCGATGAGAGTCATATTTGATAACACAGGTTTTGAGCGAGGCGCAATATCTGGATTATTCGGATTATTGTCGGCTTCGATACCATGATCACCATCACTTGCTGATTGTTGAATCAGTACGAATTGTGCCTTACCTCTCCAACCCAGCCCCCAATCCAGACTATCATCTTCAATGCCACTCAGCACGATATGCTTGAGATTTGCAGTACCACCAAACAGCTCGATACCATCATCTAGCCCACGATGAACTTGTATGAATTCAAGCACGGTTCCAGATCCAACTGCATTTAGTGTTAACCCATTGAGCTCTTCATCGGGCCGAACTGCAAAGCCGGCAAACAAAATTTGCACATATTTCATGATTCCGCTGCTGTCAGCATCATTATTACCACCTGAAAATTCGGTCGTAATGGCTTCATTCGCAACTTCACATACGGCCGTTCCTTCATTACAACCATTGATACGCGCAAAGCCATTTAATACGACTCCCCCCCATTCACCGGCAGCTTGCTCATTGGGACCTGAGAAAACAATAGGATTATCAGGCGTACCTTCCGCTAAGATCTTAGAACCACGTCTAATCCAAAGATAATCTGCTCCTTGCTGACCAACGATTTTTGTACCGGGATTAATCGTAATCGTCGCATTTTCGGTCTTATCACCCCCAATAAAAACACCACCCGACAAAATCCACTGGATATTTTTAGTCAAAGTGATATTCCGACTTTTGATTTCACCGCTCAGTACACAACTATTGGCAATTGGCCCTGGTGTTGCAAAATCTGGACAACTCTCAAACTGATTATTCACGAGCTGCTCTAATGAAAAGCGCAACGGATTTGAACCTGGAATCAATTTCAATTTAGCGTAAAATTCCGCACCCCCTGCGTCGACCGAGGCGATATGAACAGCGGTAGTCGCTGAATCATACACATTACGCTGCACATTTTTTGCAGGTGCAATCGGTTGTGCATCAACTAGAACAAGCTCATTACCATTTACAAGTTGCAGCTTGGCACTGAAAAAATTCGATGTTGCACCATCCAGCACCTCAACGATAGGTAAATCAACCGTATTATCAGATGGATTATAGGTAGCGGTTGCTGCTTGCGCATTGATAGCGAATACGCTCATTACAGCAGCTGCGATCGCGGTTAGTCGGATATTGAACTTACTAAATCTAGTCATAACTTACTTCCCTCATGTTTAAAAACTCGAAGGAAAAAGACTAGCAATCAATGATGAATTTAATGTTACAGAAAAATGAAAGATTTGTGACGATCAATATTAAGTAAAGCCATAATAGTGATAAGCGCCCTTAATGAAACAATAGGCGCAATTTTTGTAGGATGCAGTAAATTTAAGCTAAGCACTATCTTCAAATTGGTTTAACGAATAAACAATTTTGGTACTTTTTATTGCGGTAATTTTCAAGTAGGCTGTTGATGATTGCTGCTAACATCGCTTGGAAATGAAAATTTCAAGGTGTTATCGCGTTAGATATCGCAGAATATGGAAGCAAGCCAACCTGATACCAAAAATCCAATCTGGATCGCTCGAGAAACGCTAAAGCATTTAGCGACGCAGCGCATTGCGCCAACTCCTGATCAGTATCAAGCAATTTATTATCAGATTGCCGGCATAAAGCCACCCAAGCATGATGTGTCAGATTCATTAGCCAATAATTTATTGGCAATGCTACGAACGCTTAGCTTACCTCAGGCAGCAAATCGCTATGTGGTTGATATTAATTTAGCAGTCGGCAATGAAAATTGGCCGACCGTTGCTCAATTGGTTGGGCAGCTGATTCAATTACAAGCATCGCCTAATCAGCAACTAGAGCGACCATGGGAAGAATTACTGCTAATGCTGTGGGACGCACGTGGAAAAGCCAGCGACGACCATACTCGACGTGATGAATTAGCGTATACCGTAGCACTATTTGCTGGTCAACCTGAAAAACTTAATCACGAGCTCAATACCTTAATCACGCACTGGTTGAATAAGCCCCATGAAATTGAGGTATTTGATAATGAAAACCCTCCTGTCGAAATCATGCCAGTGAATAGCACAATACAGGAAAATTGTTCACAAACTGAGTGTTCGTGGCAACAATGGCAAGTGCTCGTTGTTAACACATTGCGCGATGGTCTCATTCCTCGCCTTACTTCTCACCAGCATTGGATTGATGAAATTGAATTCATCATCCAAGCGATTGAAGCCATCGAACAACCTGAAAATATCGACTGGATACAGAAAAGACTTCGACAGTGCTGGATTCATATGGCGCTGCGCATCGATCAAGAACAAAGGCTAATCGATGGGCTGTTAAGCGTACTTGCGCTATTCGTAGAACATCTATCACTTCCATCTGATCTTGATCCCTGGGTAACCCATCAACTTGATAACATTCGACGAAATTTGGCAAAGCCACTAACGCTCCACCGCATTTATGACGCAGAATCGATACTCAAGGAGCTAGTTTATCAGCAAGGGCTGTTACAGCATACCTTGACTGAAGCGCAGCAAACGCTTAAAGCCATGATTTCGGTATTCTTAGAACGTTTAGGGGTTGTAACAGAAGCAACGGGGGAATTTCAGCACAAAATAGATCACTATACAGAACGTGTTCACCAAACGAGTCAGGCCGTTGATTTTAAGTCGCTATTGGAAGAGCTGATGGAAGATACTCGCCATATGCAACTCGACATGCTCCGCGCTCGGGATGAATTAGTAAAAACGCAACAACAAGCAGATGCTGCACAGCAGCGTGTCAACGAATTACGACAGCAGTTGCGTCAGGTCAGTGAGCATAATCGCGACGATCGGCTTACCGGTGCATTAAGTCATCGCGCCCTAGTCGAAACGTTTAGTGCAGAACAAAGCCACATGTCGCAAAGTGGTAAACCATTATGCTTAGCGTTGCTAGACGTCGACAACTTGAGTGAATTAAATGCCCAATTAGGCCGGCAGGCGGGCGATGACACGTTAACCGGTTTGGTCCAAGTGATAAAAACAGTAATAAGAGAAGGTGACAGTGTAATTCGGTATGGCTCTGAAGAATTTCTCATTTTGCTGCCCAATACGCCGCTAAGCACGGCCACTGATTTATTACGGCGATTACAACGTGAGTTAACAAAACGCTTCTTTATGAACAACAATAAACGCTTGTTGATAACGTTTAGTGCAGGGGTAACTCGATGTCTATCGGAAGAAAGTCGAGAACAAGCCTTAGATCGCGCTGACTACGCTGTTTTTCTTGCGAGAAAACAAGGTAAAAACCAGGTTGCTGTGGTTGAAGCTCCGGAAATACCTGTAAATTAGGCCCGATGCACCTCTATCGAGCCTAATACGGGACGTAACTAGCTGAAGGAAAAAATTCCTTAGCGGATTAATTAAAGATCAATTGACTTTAAGCGCTCCTCCACGACCTAATCCCCCATCGACATTCTGCGCCTCATAGTTTTTAAGTGCGCGAACCATGCCATTGAATGCGTCAAAAAAGGCTGCTACAGTTGCTTTTCCTTCAGGCGTTCTGGAGAATCCTCCCAGGGCACCACCTGCACCGCCTCCAAAGGCACTCATGGCAGCGCCAAAATTGCTGGCAGTAGCACTGCCTTCTGAAGCAGAAACTTGAATACTTGAGCGGATATCAAATAAAGATAGCGTTACGACAGATACTCTAGATTCAAATCCCCCGGCAATAGCGCCAAGCCCTGGATGAACTAGGCCTCCAAGCACGCCACCGACAATACCACCAACCTGACCAGTTGATTCATTATTGATAATAATTTGAGGTTCAAGGTAATAATCAGCAGCAACTCGCTGCCCCTTTTCTTGTTTCGATCCAGCGCGATATTCTCCTGAATTGCGTTGTTTATCAGTAATTTGTGAGAGTCGGTTATCCGTTCGTTGATTACCAACTGAAGTAATGACAAAACAGTTCGATTGCTGAACAGCCAAGCGAATCAGGGGTTCAATTGTAGTAACTTGAGTCATTGCGCCGAATTGATGATACCAGTTAGCTTGCCTACCATCGTCAATCGCAATTGTTCCTAGCGTTTTATCACAACGTTCCAGCATGGCATTAGCCCCTACACTGGCCCCACCCCCAGCAGCACCAGAAACGAGCGTACTTCCAGTACCAGTCGATACATTTGCGCAACTAATGAGCATAGGCACGCAAACTGATATAGCCAGTACCCCATGCACTAAGCTAATAGACTTTGTCATGATTTTTTCCTCTTCATCCTATTATTAAGTAAACAACTAATATCATTTCATATTAATCATTTGTTATTCAAGCGCGCTATGCCAGCGTCCAGCTTTCTAAGCTGATTAATATGAATTGAAGTCTTTCAACATTCTTAATCTCACAGATAATGATATCTCTTCGATTCAGCAATATCTTTATTCTTGAAAATAAAATACGCCTTCAATTGAACCATTCTCCCAAGGAACTTGTTTTCCACCCGTTTCTTCTTTCACTTTAGTGCGAATTTGGCGTAACATCATTCCTATTTCTAAACCTGGTTGATCAATATAATTCAGTAAATGTCTCGTATAGGTTCCATTTCTTCCTTTACCATCTTCCGCAACATTATCAGGGTTTGTGGAAAAAACTAATAATGTACCATTAGGAGCATTCATGTTAGACAGTCCCCTGTTCATTCCACGAGTTCTACCAGGAAAAGGATTATTGCGACAGGCATCCAGAAATACCAAATTTAAATGACTCTTTCCTTCACCCATTTTTTCTAACAAATCACTGACACTTATCGCTTTACGTTTGATTTCATCCTCCCGCATCAGATTAGTATCGACAGGGAGTAAATAATTTTCCCCTTTGACTTGGATACCATGTCCCGAGTAATAAAATAATCCAATCCCGCCACCTTTTAAACTTTCACCAAATTGATAAATTGCATCACCCATGACTTCAAGGGATGCATCTATTTTTAGAATAACCTGAAAATTACTTCTCTTTAATGCCTGGGCAATATCATGCGCATCATTGACTGGATTCAGTAGCTTTCCTGTGTGTTGATATGCTCCATTTCCAATCACTAGTGCTATACGTCGAGTATCAGACTGATCAGCTTTTTTCTCTGTATCAACAGATGAAACCGCTGTATCAGGGGCCATTCCTTCGGAATTCAATATTGTTGAAGTACTAGGCTTGTGCTGATTATTGTCCCGGTAATTTGTTATATTGTGAGAATCAATAGTTGAAGTAGCCGAAATATTTTGAGATTGGGTCAGTTCAATATTATTTGTCAATGGAATGGAAGAAATATCATCGCTTAATTTATCATTCGATAGCGAACTGCGAGGATAAGGAACAGTACTTGGTCGAATAGGTTGTATTGGGGTCCATTGATTGACGCCCCATTGCCAATGGTAAGGATAATTGTAGTGCCAGTTATTGTAAAAATTCGACCGCCAACGATTCTCCAATTGATATCGCATTTGCTTTGACATCCTAGCTTTAGTTGCTGCTTTTAATAGCTCTTTAGCCTCTTTATCACCCCTATTACTAGTAATCATTAACCATCTTTCTGCTTCACCCGGATCTGAGCCCATTTCACCGAGACCCGTTAGATAAAGTCGTCCCAATGCCATTTGCGCTTTTAAATTTCCGCGTTCAGCAGCAGCCCGCATCCATTTGATCGATTGATAACTATTCTGCAGAACTCCTTCCCCTCGAAAGTAACGCAAACCAAGATCATAAGCTGCAGTAGGGTCTTTCTCTGCCAACTCTTCTAATGCCTCAATTTTTGAATCTTTCAAAGTTTTTTGGTTTACTATTGAGTCAGGTGGAACGTAGTCCTTTGGTCGGTCAATACAACCATCTGAATTACAAATTCGAACTG
>SSFW01000117.1 GCA_008015595.1 Nitrosomonas sp.
GCTTTAAGGTTCTCTGGCCGCTACTACGGGGGGTGATGTCAGATCAGATGGCGGTCGGGGTGCAAGACTGGGTGATTAGCATGCGCGAGGTCATGATTCCATCGGCCACGGTAGTCATTCTGGTGACTATCGCCACGCTCTGTGTTCCCTATGTCTATTTTGTGATTGGTGGACGGGAGGCGGCAGAAGAAAAGCGCCGGAATCGCCTGTATGACGTCTGCTGAGTTAAAAGGTAAGATTAAATAATGAGTGAGGGCTGAAGCGCGTTACGATATTATCTTGAGACCCTATCGGAACAGGCAGTCGAAGCCGCCTACCTCTAGTCTTTTGGCACATCCCGAAAATGGTTCTTCCGCAGTCTCACAGAAGAGTGCGTATTGCAGCACATGTTTTAGTAATTCAATGAGGATCGCCGACGTATTCGAGACTCGGAGGAGTGGTCTAATCAGGCGCGCCCCCGCCATACTTGAGCTGGCGCAGCCGGGTTCAATAGTGGGATCGACAATCAACCTAGTCGGCTTGATTTCAGGGGAGCACAAGAGCGCACCCGCCACCGCTTCATCGATGGATTCCTTTCGTCGAGGACAGGCTAAGCTGCCATGTTATTCTCGTTTTTCGTTGCTGTCGTATGAAGAAGATGTCGCTACTCTTTTCCTGATCGTTTCCAAGATCTCAACATCTCATATACGTTAAGTGACTGAAGGATCTGAAAATCGAAACGGCATACCTGCGGTGCTACGGAACGCGCAGGGCTCACGTAGAGAGAGTCGCCTAGTCATTAAGGTGTGGAGATCTCGTAAGTCCTGTAGAGACCTCCTGTTACGTGGGATATTATACGGCTCAGATGGCCTACGGACTAGTGATCTCGGTTGACCGGTTACGCTGGGAGCTCTCTTATTAACTTCCCCAACAATGCAATTCCTCCATGTATTGCATCTTCGCCTGCCGAGGAAAAATTCAGCCGAAAGGTGTTGTCACCTCCTCCGTTAACGTAAAATGGATGTCCAGGAACAAATGCAATATTTTTCTCTATAGCCTTTTCAAGCAAAGCCATTGATGACTGCTTCTTCAGAAGCGTGACCCAAAGGAACATTCCCCCTTCCGGGTTCGTGTAGAAAATCTCTTTAGGAAAATATTCTCCAATAGCGGCCAACATGGTCTTGCATTGGCGATCATAGAATTCAACTATGGTCTTCACGTGTGTGTCCAGGTCATTATCATAAAGATATTGACAGAGCACGCGTTGCACAAATGTGCTCGTGTGAAGGTCAGAAACCTGTTTTGCAATCACCAATTTTCCCATGAGGGGGCGAGGCGGCACAATCCACCCTAGCCGGAAAGCTGGAACGACCGTCTTGGAAAACGAACCGAGCAGTATGGTTTTGTCTGGCAAGAAGTGCCTAAAAGAAGGCTGTCGCGAGCCGACGAAACGAAGCTCGCCATAAGGATCATCTTCAACGAGAAAGGTTGGCGAATCTCGCAAGGCGGTGGCGACTGCCTCACGGTTGTCTTTGGTATATGTGATTCCCGAAGGGTTTTGGAAATTCGGTACCACATACATTAACTTTGGTTTGCACCGTCCGAGAACATCAACAAGCTTCGAAATGACCATCCCTTCAGTTGAGATGGGCACTGTGTTAAGCCGTGCGCGGTATAACGAAAGAGCTTGAATGGCCCCTAAATAGGCAGGTTCTTCGATGATCACCTCAGTTCCGTCATTAATAAGAACTTTGCCGAGTAGGTCCAGGCCTTGCTGAGCACCGCTCGTGATGAGAATGTCCTCCATCGAAATAGGCAAGCCTTGCTTCTCCCAATAACGTCGAGCGATATACTCACGAAGTGGTTCAAAGCCCTCAGTGTTACTGTATTGCAGTGCGTCGGCACCTTGATCTTCGTAAACCTTGTTCGTGGCTTCTCGGAGAGCGGCGATGGGGAACAGCTCGCGGTGGGGTAGGCCACCGGCGAAGGAGGTCATAGATGAATTTGAGGCCACCTTGAGTATTTCCCTAATAAAGGAAGGGGCCACATTGTTAATGCGATCGGAGAACAGCTCATTCATTTTCAGGCCCAGGTAGTGAATACTGAAACGTGAGGTAGTTTCCACTCAACTATCTTAATTGCGCTAAGCTGATAGCAGTCTACGCCTCCTTAGTGGGAGGTCGGAGTTAATCGAAGCGTATTGGTGTATTGTGGTTCGATGTTGTGAGAGCGGAACGGCATCGACCTATTCTCCGACGAAAGCCAGGGTTGGATGCCATCGGCATAATGTGAACTTGCCGGATTCCCACTTTGCCCCCCGCTGTTCATAATCCACATTGGTTCATCTCTAGTAAAATCAACCACCATCCTAGATGCTGGCACGATCCAGACTTTGAAATCTTCGCCAATGGCATAAGAAGCTTGGTTGAGGGTGTTGTGGTTCCCTCCAGCTGGGTAAGGGCCGCGATCCAAAAAACCGGACAATATGCCGATGGCGAACTGTTGCAGATTGCCAAGGTACGGTTTTAACTGCGTTGCCTGGCTCTCCCACCGATACGTATGTAACTTGCCCCATCGCCACTGAGTTGAATCCGAGCCAAGTCGTTGTGTTCCAAACTGCCAAGATCGACTCAGGGCACGGGCGAATATGTCCCATTTGGTTTCAGTTGTCGTAGGTGTCGTAATGTCATCCCAAAACGGGCTATCCTCTCGTTGAAGCATGTGATCCTGTTGGGCGGAGTAGCTAAGAACACTCATTTTCACCAGACCCAAATACGCGGGGGCATTGACAGGACCAAGTTCGTCGAGAAACGTCTCTTGAGTAATGAAATGTTGGAACATTCCGTAGATCGTGCTTTCACAGGAGTCAGGTGACATAGTTCCATCAAAGGCAATTAGCATTGCCAGCGCTCGTTGCGCATCTGCGCTATCGCTGGAAGGTAATCTGTCAATTGAGTAAGACAACTTCTCGTGATTCTTCAGCAGTACGACTTTGAGCCTTTGAAAGAAGCGATCAAGTCGATCCCCCTGCATCGCAAAAGAGGTTTCAGCTGTATGTTTATCATTCTCCTGAATCAGTTCAGTAATACGTTCAACGCGTTCTGGGTAAAACCATGAGTTGGTTAGCTCTAACGGATACGTTTCTGAGACGGTGCGGTTATTCGCAGTGGCGATGAATCCTTCCACTGGGTTGAGTTTTTTCGGGTTGAGACTGAGTGGCGAAAATCCTTCCCAATCGTAATCGTTGGTCCAGCCGGGCGAAGGAAACAGCCCCTTACCTGCCCTGCGTTTCGGATAGCGCCCGGTCACTTGCCATCCAATATTGTCTTTATCAGCAAAAACTAGGTTTAAATGGATGAAGTGGATGTCCTGCGCGTGCACTGAAGCCTCCTGAAATGTTGCCGATTTTCCCATTTCAAAAATTACATCCAAGCTGCCATCTTGTTCTGTTGCGCCCCAACGAAGAGATAGCCCGTACTTAACATCTGCCACGCTGTCGAGGCTAGGCGACATAATAGGATTCATCTGTGGAGCTACGATCGCTTCGGTGATTAGTGGCCCATGACGGGTAGCGCGAATGGTGCGTTTTATTGGTCTCTCTCCTCTCACGTTAAATGTCTCCGTACGCTCATCAACGGAAAGCCAGTTGTCCTGGTAGCGATAATGCATTTTACCGTCAATCTGCTTGAGCTCCTCTAGATATACGTCTTGAGTATCTGCCATCACCATGGACGCACCCCAAGCGATATGGCCATTAAATCCAAAAAGAATAGCTGGTAGGCCTGCCAAAGCAATACCAGCCACGTCGTAACCCGGGGATTTCACATGCATCAGCATCCACATCGGAGGTTGGCTAAGCATCAAGTGAATGTCATTGGCAAGAATAGATGCGCCGGCCTGGGTCCGCTCCTTCGCAATTGCCCAGTTATTACTGGCAGCTATCCCAAGAGATAGCACTGCCTGGTCAACCTTCCTTGACACTCGGGTCAGTTCATCAAGATCCAAGTCAATCGATGCGAGATGGACACTTTTCAGCTTCGCTGCTTCGTCGAATGGCAATGGTGTGTCTGGGTAAACTGGAACCAGCCAAGCTGCCCTCTCCCATCCGATTTTCTTCACGATGTTAAGGATACTTATTTCCTCGTGAAGATTGAGACTCAAGGAAAGATTCACTAATGTGAGGAGATCGACAGAATTAAGCGGCGTCCATGGTTCAGGATCATATCTAGCCATTCGTAAACCAGCCGGCAAGCGATCGCGGTGCGTATCGAGATAGGAATTGACGCCATTGGAGAATTGCTCCAAATAGTGTTTTGTTTCCTTACTTAGTTGCGCATACTGTTGTTCGGATACTCTACGTAAGCCCAGCGTTCTTAGATAGACATCGATGTCTAAAGCGACAGGCCCTGCCATCTCCGCCAATCGTCCTTGGGCGGTCAGTGTGAAGCCCACCATTTGCTCCAAGCGATCATGTGCCATCACAAACCCTATGGCGAAGGCCAAATCTTCTCGATTTTTGGCTTCAATCACTGGAATGCCGAGTGCATCTCGACGAATAATAACTTCATCACGTATCCCGCGAAGGGTGACTTCGCCATGTTCTGAGTCCACCGTGTATTGAAACCACCACGCCAATAAGCTGTCTCCGCTGGGGAATTGGGTCATGGCGTTTAATAGTATGCCTATCAGGACTAGGCTGATACTTGGAAGGATGATTTGTTTAACAATTGAACTGAATAGACCCATATGACCGGGATGACTCATCAATACTTAGAATCTGCTATGCGCTTTTCTGACACCGGCTGTTCGGATGGTTTCGGCCATTCATCATAATTGTGTTAAGCTTCGAGCGGAATAATGATTTTCTATGTCAGGCGGTGGTCCTGCATTCGGTATGATGCGGGAGCATGCCGCTCTACCTAGCCGCGATATTTGTCATGCTTACATGGTAAATAGCCCAATTGCATCTCAGTCGAGTTAAAGAGTCCTGGACCCATTTAGCCAAGAGATGCCGTTCGATTTTTGCATGATGCCGTTTGTCTACAGGGAATTGTCTGGCATGGAAGGCAATGACTCTTAGCGGGATACGATAGCGCCTAGCCACTTGCACGATGTCTGTGACAATTGTACGTCTAGCTGTCGGGCTCATAAATCTCTGAGTGGGCTCAATACACAGGGCAAGAACTTTCTGCCCATTGAGGGAGATATTTACTAATGCTACGCGATTGATGCCTGCAAGACCGCTAAAGCAATACTCAACCTTAACCGAATAGTAGGTTTCGTCTCCAGAATTGCACATATGTGCTTTGCGTCCGCAAAACCAAATACGTCCTTGGTCGTCAAAGTATCCGACATCTCCTGTCCTGTGCCACACCTCACCATTTGATTCGTAAATCTTGGCTTTCCTAGTTGCGAGCTTGTTCTCATAGTAAAGCTTTGTTACAACCGGTCCCTTCACGATGATCTCTCCGATGTCTCCCTCGCTTAGAACCTTTGCCTCAGAAATCATCGGCACATCGTCATCCGTGATGCCGATCATCCTAATTGTATGATTCCGTGTCGGTCTCCCAACACAGAACCCGCCTCCGGATTCCTGACGGCTCAAAATTGCTTCGTCCAATTCATCTGAGCTTATTGTAGTGATAGGAGTACATTCGGTCGCCCCGAGAGGAGTATGGAACCGACCATTGGGTACGATTTTTCGAAAGAGGCGTAGTGTAGTCGCACTCGACGGTGCCCCTGCGACGAGCAAGTGCTTCATCTTTGGGAAATTAATCGCATGGTCAACGGAAAAGCGAGCGATCTTGCCCCAAACTGCAGGTGAACCAAAACTGAATGTCACCCCACAATCGTTCACCACTTTCGCGATGACCTTCGGATCCATTGATGTAGGTTTGAGCGGATTGATGGGGGGAATTACGACCCTCATCCCCAAGCATAAGGTACCTATGACGAGAGATGGGATAATAGGCATGTCAACATCGTCAGGTGTCAACGAAAAGGTGGATCTAAGCGTTGCCAATTGTCCTTGAAAAATACTTGGAGTATAAACAACGCCTTTTGGTGCACCGGTGCTGCCTGACGTAAAAAGCAGGAATGTTAGATCTTCGGCGTCTCTGGGATGGGTATATCCTTCTGAGTCGTCACCGTCCTTAATTTTCTGTAGCGAAATGTAGCTTGGGAAGATGCAATGCCCAGCATCAATAAAGTTAAACTTCACTGAATCAAAAACCTGGTGATTGCAAATTTTGAGGACGAATGCCTTAGGTATTCCTATAAAAATATCAGGCTTTGCTTGCCTGACACAGTCGAGTACGTTCCGCATACCGATGCCTGCGTCAATCAGAACCGGGACTATGCCTATTTTGGCTAGAGCGAATGCTATAGAGATGAGCTCGAGACCCGGCTTAATGAAGACTAGCGCCTTCATGTCCGGTTTCAAGCCTGCTGAGAGAAACCCGTTTGACCTTCCCCCGATTTCACAGACACCTCCATAAGTGGGAGAATGAGGAAATCGGAGGACAGTATGAACACGAAGACACGACGGTCGTATACCGAGGCGTTCAAAGAAGAAGCGGTGCGCTTAGTTCAAGAGTCAGGGCATCCTGTGGTCCAGGTAGCGCGGGATCTGGGCATCGCCGACCATCTTCTCTACCGGTGGCGAGCGGAACAGCAGCAGGCGGAACGTGACGGCCACACACGCCAATCGGCCCGAGCCGAGCAGGTGGAACTGGCGCGGCTGCGACGTGAAAATGCCGTGCTGAAGCAGGAGCGAGATTTTTTAAGACGTGCGGCGGCGTTCTTCGCGAAGGAGTCCCGATGAGATACCGCGCGATTCAGGAGCACGACCGTCGCTATCCGATCCGACTGATGTGCCGTGCGTTGGCCGTATCCCCCGCGGGGTATTACGCGTGGCGAGGACGTCCAGAAAGTCGGCGGGCTGCTGCCAATCATACGCTGCTCGCCGCAATCCGAGTGCTCCATCAGGAGAATCGCCAGA
>SSFW01000139.1 GCA_008015595.1 Nitrosomonas sp.
GTATATGGATTACCAGAAGTTAATCGCAAACAGATAAAAAAAGCACGTATCATCGCAAATCCTGGTTGCTATCCAACAGCGGTTCAGTAACAAGTTCAGGGCAGGCATGCGACATACCATACCACTTCTCCCACTCAGAAATATGTTTCATTAAAATTTGTTAATCCTGAAAAAGCTAAGCTAGATAAATGTGATATCGTGTTTTTTGCCACTCCCAATGGAGTAGCTATGCGCCAAGCTCGAGAGTTAGTGGATGCGGGTGTTAAGGTGATTGATCTATCAGCAGATTTTAGGATAAAAGATATTTCTGAGTGGGAGAAGTGGTATGGTATGTCGCATGCCTGCCCTGAACTTGTTTCTGAAGCGGTATATGGATTACCAGAAGTTAATCGCAAACAGATAAAAAAAGCACGTATCATCGCAAATCCTGGTTGCTATCCAACAGCGGTTCAGTTAGGGTTCTTACCATTAATTGAAGCTAAGGTGATTGATACCAATTCATTAATTGCAGATACAAAATCAGGTGTATCAGGCGCTGGTCGAAAAGCAGAAGTGCATACACTTTTTCCGGAAGCGGCTGATAATTTTAAATCTTATGGCGTACCGGGTCATCGTCATCTTCCGGAAATTCGGCAGGGTTTGTCCAATGTAGCGGGTAAACTGGTGGGCCTAACATTTGTTCCACACTTGACTCCGATGGTTCGTGGAATTCATGCTACGTTATATGCGAAATTGATGAGTACTAAGACTAAAGTTGATCTTCAAACATTGTTTGAAGAACGCTATAAAAATGAGCATTTTGTTGATGTTCTACCTGCAGGCAGTCATCCTGAGACCCGTTCAGTGCGAGGCTCTAACTATTGTAGAATTGCGGTTCATCGACCACAGGGCGGACAGACGGTCGTGGTTCTTGCGGTTACCGATAATTTAGTTAAAGGAGCAGCTGGTCAGGCTGTTCAAAATATGAATTTAATGTTTGGTTTTTCTGAAACATTAGGGATTGAACATGTTCCAATATTACCGTAAAGCAAACTTAATTCGTTTTTTTGCTTACAAATATCAATGAATAGCTGCGAAATAGGAGGAGCATAGATGCAATTAAATTCTTTAGAAGAAAATCAAGCGATACAAAGCCAACTTGTTTTTACTGATAGTGCTGCGAATAAGGTTAAGCAGCTTATCGAAGAAGAGGGAAATCCTAACCTAAAGCTAAGGGTTTTTGTCAGTGGCGGTGGATGCTCTGGTTTTCAGTACGGTTTTACTTTTGATGAATTAGAAAATGAAGATGACTTGGTAATCGAGAAAGAGAAAGTCAAGTTGCTGATTGATTCAATGAGCTACCAGTATTTGATTGGTGCTGAAATCGATTATGTAGAAAATTCTCAAGGTGCCCAGTTTGTCATCAAGAATCCTTCTGCTGCAAGCACCTGTGGCTGTGGATCCTCCTTCTCGGTCTAGAAAATATTTTTGGCACAAAACGTAAACAGTTTATTTGAATATACACTATGCCATCATTCGATATTGTATCCGAGGTTGATAAAACAGAAGTCAAGAATGCGATTGATCAGACCAATAAGGAGGTTGGTACGCGGTTCGATTTTAAAGGTTCCGATGCACGTGTAGAACAAGCTGAAATGGTCTTAACGATTTATGCGGACAATGATTTCCAATTGAGTCAGGTGCAAGATATTCTTAATACTAAATTAAGCAAGCGAGGCGTGGACATGAGATGCCTTGATGTTAGCGATAAAATTGAAAAAGTGAGTGGGAATAAGGTTAAGCGTTCTTGTACTGTAAAGATAGGGATAGAAACCGAGTTGGCAAAAAAAATTGTCAAATTGATTAAGGACAGTAAAATTAAGGTGCAAGCAAGCATTCAAGCGGATACCGTGCGTGTTTCTGGGAAAAACCGTGACGATTTACAGCAGTGTATTGTATTTGTGAAGAAGACGATCACAGAATTTCCGCTGCAGTACCAAAATTTTAGAGATTAGTATCTGTAAAAAATTAATTTACGCTGAGTTAATCGTAACTCTTGCAAACTTACGCTTGCCGACTTGAATAGTTATGGTTTTCCCAGAAGCAATTTTTAAGGATTTATCACTGATTTTATCACCGTCAATCTTTACGCCACCTTGCTCGATCATACGGAAAGCTTCGCTCGTGCTACTGGTTAAATCAACTTGTTTTAGTAGCTGACTAATCGTCACCTCATTTCCGTTAATCTGGATAGTTTTCTGAGGGATATCATCTGGCAGCAAGCCATTCTTAAAACGTGTCTCAAAGTCGATTAATGCATGCTCTGCCGCAGCTTTACTATGAAAACGGGTAACAATTTCCTGAGCAAACGTTACCTTGATATCCCTTGGGTTTTGGCCAGCATCAACTGCTTCTTTCCAGTTATCGATCGTATCTAAGCTCTCAAATGAGAGTAACTCAATGTAACGCCACATTAAGCTATCAGAAATGGACATAATCTTTCCGAAAATTTCGGTTGGACTATCTGTAATCCCGATGTAATTTTTTAAAGATTTAGACATCTTATTGACCCCATCTAAACCTTCTAATAAGGGCATGGTCAAGATACATTGTGGGGCTAAGCCAAAATGTTTTTGTAATTCTCGGCCCACTAATAAATTAAATTTCTGGTCAGTTCCCCCTAATTCAATATCAGCTTTAAGTGCAACCGAGTCATAACCTTGTATCAGTGGATACAAGAATTCATGAAGCGCAATGGCTTGATTTTCCCGATAGCGTTTACTGAAATCGTCTCTTTCTAGCATACGCGCTACAGTGTAGGCAGCAGATAGTTTGATTAAATCAGCTGCAGTTAATTTATCCATCCAAGTGGAATTGAAGACAATTTCAGTTTTTTCTGGATTAAGAATTTTAAAAACTTGGGCAGTGTAAGATTTTGCATTCTCGGTCACCTCTTCCCTCGTTAAAGGGGGGCGGGTCGTATTCTTGCCACTGGGATCACCAATCATTCCAGTGAAATCCCCAATTAGAAATAAAACATGATGGCCCAAATCTTGGAATTGACGAAGCTTGTTGAGCAATACCGTATGTCCCAGATGCAAATCAGGCGCTGTAGGATCGAAACCGGCTTTGATTCTGAGCGGATGATCACGGGTGAGTTTTTGAATAACTTCTTCTTCGACCAATAATTCTTGGCAACCCCGTTTGATAATTTTTAATTGCTCATTGACTTGATTAGTTGAGGAACACACGATTTTTATCTAAGTGATTAAGTTTTAAGAGAAAAGAGCTGAGAAGCCTATTCAACGCTAACGAGTTATGCTAGGGCGCAGGCCATTTTTTATGCTAGACTAGCGCAACTCACAATATATAGGAGTGATACGTAGTATGTTTTATACGCCATTACCTAGCAAAACAAGGATTCTAGCGCAAAAAGCACCAGTAGTAACACAAAAAGGTTTACGTTGGTTGACCATTATTTCGAGTATTCCTTTATTTGGTATCGTAACCGCGTTTGGAATTGCTCCAACGACATCTTCTTTGCAAGATATTCCAGTTCGTCAAATTGTCCACTCACTTCCACTGCCTGAGATCGCTGTTACCAATGAAGACGAAAATCAATATAGTGTAAGCACTTTCTGGCACCAAGAAAATATACGTCGGGGAGATACCATAGCAGCTATCCTTTCCAGGCTTGAAGTAAACAAGCAAGATAAAGCAGATTTTATACGTGCTGTTAGGGACAATAAAGTCATGCAGCATTTAAGATCTGGAGAAATCATTCATGCTGAAACTTCGACAGAGGGAGAGCTATTAACCTTGCGATATTTCAATATACAGGGTAAGCAACTAAATATTGGAAAAATTGGTAGTTTCTATGAAATCGATAATGAAACAGCAGAAGCTAATGCACGCATTAGGGTAGGATCGGGTATCATTCAAAATACCTTATTTGCGGCAACAGATGCTGCGGGATTACCGAATGGCATTGCAGCGAAAATAGTTGAGATTTTTGCTTCCGATATCGATTTTTACCGAGATCTACAAAAAGGGGATCGGTTTACCGTCGTTTATGAATCTCTTCAGGATTATGGATCAACGATTCAATCAGGCCGAGTTCTGGCAGTAGAATTTATTAACAAAGGGAAACCTTATCGCGCAGTTTATTTTCAAGAACCGGGTGGAGAAGGAGACTACTATACTCCCAATGGTGAGAATCTCAGGAAGCCATTTTTACGGACTCCACTTGAATTTTCACGTATTAGCTCAGGATTTACCAATGCCCGTTTTCATCCGATCTTAAAGCAGTGGCGGGCCCATAAAGGGGTTGATTATGCTGCACCAGCAGGCACTCCAGTGATGGCTACAGCAGATGGTGTTGTCGATTTTAAGGGCTGGCAGAATGGGTATGGCAATATGATTATTCTAAAGCATCGTAGTGAATACAGTACTGCTTATGGTCATTTGTCTTCATTTGGTAGAGGGCTGCAAAAGGAAAGAAGAATTAAGCAAGGGGAAATCATCGGATATGTTGGTTCGACCGGAATGGCTACCGGCCCTCATCTTCACTATGAACTTCGGGTGAACGGAATTCAGCGCGATCCATCTCAAGTTATTATGCCTGCTGCACTATCAATCAGTAAAAGAAATAAAGCTATATTTCAGAAAGAGACTAAAGAACTTATCGCTCGCCTTGATTTACTTCGCAATGCAAACTTTGCGTCAGCAAAGTAGCATAGGAATCGTCGGTACCCAATTAGATTAGCATTTGGGAATCCAGCCATTGGGCCAAGAGCTGTATGTAGGAGTAATGTCTGGCACAAGCCTTGATGGTATTGATGTTGTATTAGTAGATTTTAGTCTCAGTCCACCCAAGCTTGTAAAGACCTATTTCTTACCCTATTGCGCTAGTTTAAAGAAGGATTTATTGGCGTTGCACTTGCAAGGCGAGAATGAATTGCACCGTTCTGCATTACTCGCTAATGTATTATCAAGTTCATACGCACAAGCAATAAATAATGTACTGATCGCAGCGGAGATCAGCTCAGAATCCATTATAGCAATGGGTTGCCATGGTCAGACCATAAGACACTGTCCAGATTCTGGTTATAGCATCCAATTGTTTAATCCAGCGTTATTGGCAGAATTAACTGGTATTACTGTCGCTGCTGATTTCAGGAGTCGTGATATTGCTGCGGGAGGCCAAGGCGCACCATTGGTTCCCGCATTCCATCAGGCTTGTTTTGGTCATCAAACATCTCATCGGATTATCGTGAATATTGGCGGTATTGCAAATATTACAAGTCTTTCACCTGAAGATATTGTAATTGGTTTTGATTGTGGCCCTGGCAATATGCTAATGGATGCTTGGTGCTTTGAGAACCAAGGACAAAGCTATGATGATAATGGTAACTGGGCAAGTAAGGGAGAATCGCATTCGCTGTTGCTAGAAGCATTATTATCGTATCCTTTCTTTTCTTTACCTCCCCCCAAAAGCACTGGTAGGGATTGCTTTAATCTTGATTGGCTGAGAATGCATTTAAACGGAACTGAGCTTCCTGTAGATGTGCAAGCAACCTTACTCGAATTGACGGTACAAAGCATAGTGCGGAGCATACAATCTTACTTTCCTGCTGCAACAGAAATTTATCTATGCGGCGGGGGAGCGCATAATGCAAGGCTTGTGAATCGAATAAGTGAAGCATTTCCGGAAAAGAAAGTTGCACTGACTGATCAATTAGGAATCGCTGTTGATTGGGTAGAAGCTTTTGCTTTTGCCTGGCTTGCACGACAAACAATCCACAAAAAACCTAGCAATCTACCTGCTGTAACTGGCGCCAAAGGAGAACGTATCCTAGGTGCAATTTACTATGCCTAGTTAGTCCTAAAAAATATTAGAGCCACAAGATCTTATAGCGGTATTTCTTTCTTTAAAACGCTAAATAGCAGCACTTGATATGAAATTGATTCATTTAAGGTGTAAGAAATTATGCTTCAGTTAAGTTTGTGGCATGACCAGAATCAAAAGATTACAAATCTTGCCGTGATAAAAATCACATCGTATCAATACCTAAATCAATATCCTGCAAAATAATTTGAAATTTAGCTTCCTGAGGTGATTTTTAGAAATAAAACACAACAAGAAGCTAGATATGGGGTGTTGTTGATTAATTTTTGATAGGAGAGATTATTGATATGTTGAATTTAAAAGGAAGCTCGATTTTAATTGGTTGTGCATTATTATTATCATTTTCACTTCAGGCGGAAAATAAGTCAGATAATGCAGGCAAGCATCTTGTCCTAAATCTCGTAGGAACAGGAACAATGTACGAGAATATGGTTCCTGGTATTGATGGCGATGGGCAAGATGATCTGGCTATGTGTTTCGATGTTCAGGTTTTTGATGCGCATACAAACCGAGCATTAGGCAAAGGTACCGATTGTTTGGCGATGGTGACGCCAACCGGAACGGGGGTTGCATTAGTTGGCACTACTTATTTCCATTTACCGGGTGGTACTTTAATTACACGTGGAAAAACCTCAGTTCAACCTGTTTTCCATCCAACTGTAACACCCCGTGGTCAGGTGATTACTCATATTACGGGTGCATCCAGTGACGGAAACGCGATTGTTGGTGGTACAGGTCGCTTTGCTCACGCGAAAGGAACAGCAAGGCTATCTGGCATGGTTAGCATGGCAAATTTTTCAGGTGATGTGGGAGACCCCATTTCGTTTGATTGCTTGTTTGTAGTAGCATTAGACTAATTAACATCAGAGAACGCTATGTGGGAAGGTTACTTGCAGCTTGCATATTTTAATTGTGATCGGCTTGGTAACCTTTCCGTTTTTGTTCGCTTGTACTTTAGATTCAAAAAAATATCAGAGTTTGAGTAGTCAAGAGGATTTAGTGACCGATCGATTTCTATTCGAGTCAGCTAACCTTACGATTAATTTCTGCCCAATTGCAAGCCGTTCTTTATTTCCATTCCATGATTTAAGTTCCCTTACGTCTACGCTATAACGCTTTGCGATGTCGTACAGCGTATCCCCTTTTTGTACAATATGAATAATAGGGGATACCTTCACTGGCTGCATGTGTAACTCGCTGAAGGTGGGTTGTGCCACAAATAGACGATCATCATTATTATTTCTATTTCTTTTACGCGGTACAAGCAGTGTCTGTCCTTCTTCAATCGTATCGTATTCAGAGAGACCATTGACTTCTGCTAGCGCTGCGACATCGACTCGATACTTGATGGATAAATCATCTAAGGTTTCATTTTCTTTAACACGATAGACGCGCCAGGAAACAAGCGATTTATCATAGTTTTCTAAATTCACTTCGAAGGTTTTAACACTACCAACTGGAAGTAATAGTGTGCGTGGCTTATCTTTGATGCGAATAACCGGTCGATGATAGGCTGGATTGAGTGCATTAAATTCATGTTCTGGGAGGTCTGCCAGCTCCGCAGCGAGCTTAACATCCATATGCTGTGTGATTTTTACTTGTTTAAAATAAGGTCGATTGGGGAGCGGTTTAAGTTTGACGCCATATTGACTA
Organism: Nitrosomonas sp.; assembly: GCA_008015595.1. Lineage (GTDB taxonomy): Bacteria > Pseudomonadota > Gammaproteobacteria > Burkholderiales > Nitrosomonadaceae > Nitrosomonas. The sequence goes on from SSFW01000139.1 coordinate 7,541, forward strand.
GGGTTGGCTATGATATTTCTAATCGCAATTAACTTTGCTACATGATTCTTTGTTTCCGTGGGTAATTGGAGATCATGGAAGCTAACTTTTAAATCCCCACCATGATTTTCATCGATACTGCGCTTGAGTGCACCTTCCCCCCAATTATAGGCAGCAACCGTCAGTTTCCAGTCACCAAACATTCGGTATAGTTTTTGGAGATAATCGAGCGCAGCATTAGTTGCAGCGATTACATCACGACGATCATCGTGCCACCAGTTTTGCTCTAACCCATAAGCACGACCAGTCGACGGAACAAATTGCCAGAGACCCGAGGCATGGCGATGAGAATACGCAACAGGATTAAATGCGCTTTCAATGATCGGTAGTAGCGCGATCTCTGTAGGCATTTTTCTCCGTTCGACTTCTTCTACGATATGGAAAAGATACCGCCTACTCTGCTCAACCATATGGTCGATAAATTTTTGGTGACGAGTATAGCCATTTTCATTCTGGCGCACTTCATGTCCTTGTAGCTCAGACATAGAGAATCCGCTTCGGACTCTGGTCCATAGATCGCCTACATTGTTATTTCTATTTGCTGAAGCTATTCTTCCTTTTGCTGCATAAGTATTTTTCTTAGTTTGTGCCGTGCTAGCTGCTTCAACTTGATATGGTAGTAATAGCAATACTGAGCTAACTGCGATACTAAGCATCAGGATTTGAATTTTTTTTATTTTTAGCATAAGTATGTTCATCCTTAATTTTCAAAAATAATTAAACTTCTGAAAATTCAGATTTAGTTACATCTGCTGATAGAAAAACCACTTGATAACGCAGTGCGTTAAATAGAAATATACGGCCTTACAAAAACGCGAAGTGGTATTCAGCAGAAAGGCACTACACAATGATGCAGTGCCAATTCATGATTATTTTAAGGTCCCTAAAAGTAGGTAGCGATATTTTGGCGAGGTCAGATTGAGATTTATCAATCTAATCCCAACTCAATACACCACCGGTTTGATATTCGATGACGCGTGTTTCAAAGAAATTTTTCTCCTTTTTAAGATCAATCATTTCCGACATCCAAGGAAATGGATTGCTTGCCTCTGGGAAGAGTGCATCTAAGCCAATTTGCTGGCAACGCCGATTGGCAATAAAACGTAGATATTCTTTAAACATCGCTGCGTTCAATCCCAATACGCCTCTAGGCATTGTATCTTCAGCATAACGATATTCCAATTCTACAGCTTTGTGCATCAAAGTGGTAATTTCTTCACGAAATTCTTTGGTCCAAAGATGCGGATTTTCTAATTTAATTTGATTGATGACATCAATACCGAAATTACAATGCATCGACTCATCGCGTAAAATATATTGATACTGCTCGGCAGCACCCATCATCTTATTTTGCCTACCTAGAGCTAAAATTTGTGTGAAGCCTACATAAAAAAACAAACCTTCCATAATACAAGCGAATACAATTAGACTCTTCAGCAGCTGTTGATCAGTCTCTAGCGTACCTTTTTTAAATTTTGGATCGGTTAAGGTATCAATAAAAGGAATTAAAAATTCATCTTTATCGCGAATTGACTGAATTTCATGATAAGCGTTAAAAATTTCACCTTCATCTAAACCGAGTGATTCAACGATATATTGGTAGGCATGGGTATGAATTGCCTCCTCAAAAGCCTGGCGCAATAAATATTGGCGGCACTCTGGATTAGTGATATGACGGTAAGTACCCAGTACGATATTGTTGGCCGCAAGAGAATCTGCGGTAACAAAAAAGCCCAGATTACGCTTCACTAATCGCCGCTCGTCTTCAGTTAGCCCATTGGGATCCTTCCAGAGTGCAATATCACGGCTCATGCTAATTTCTTGCGGCATCCAGTGATTTGCGCAGGCAGATAAATACTTTTCCCAAGCCCATTTATATTTGAAAGGAACGAGTTGGTTAACATCCGTCTTGCAGTTAATAATGCGCTTATCTTCCACGGAGACCCGTCTCAATGCGATATCTTCTGCCAAGTGTTCATTCTGTGGAAGAGAGATAGTGCTAGGAGGCATTGCAACAGAGGTAATTCCAGTCGATTCAGCCCAATCCGGCCTGCTATTACTTAAGATTGATTTTCCTTGAATCGCTTCTGATTGCAGTGGCTCATCATCAAATGTCAGCATTGTTATTACTCCTTCTATGTTTTATTTATAAGCACATACGCTTTATTGACAAGACTCGCAACCTGGATCGTCAATCGCACAATATTTAATCTCAGTGGCTGCTGTTTGCTGTGCATTAGCCATGGTTGCTCCCGCGCTAGTCGGTACTGCATTGAGTGCGCCTGTATAGACAGTTGATTTCTCAGCGGTGGTTGCTCCTAAGGAACGTAAGTAATAAGTGGTTTTGAGCCCTCTCAGCCAAGCCAATTTATAAATTTCATCTAATTTTTTACCGGATACCCCCGCAATGTAAATATTTAGAGATTGGGCTTGATCAATCCATTTCTGCCGTCGAGCTGCAGATTCAATCAACCAGTACGGATCGACCTCGAAGGCAGTCGCATATTGACTACGAATTAGCGGTGGAATTCGATCAATCTTACCAATTGCACCATCATAGTATTTCAGATCTGCAATCATGACTTCATCCCAAAGTTCATGTTTCTTGAGATCGTTGACTAGCCATCGATTGGCGATGGTGAATTCTCCTGATAAATTCGATTTGACGTATAGATTTTGGTAAGTCGGTTCAATGCTTGCTGATACGCCGATAATATTCGAAATTGTGGCAGTTGGTGCAATTGCCAAGCAGTTTGAATTGCGCATGCCATGTTTTTTTATACGTGCTCGCAGTTTGTCCCATGGTAATGTTGTAGTCGTATCTACATCAACAAAGCCACCTCGCTCATCACGAAGCAAATCAAGCGTATCCTGAGGCAAGATACCGCGATCCCAAAGGCTATTACGATAAGTTGCATAGCAACCGCGCTCTTCCGCCAATTCAGTCGATGCCCAATAAGCATGGAAAGCGACTGCTTCCATCGAACGATCAGCGAATTCTATCGCTTCTTGCGAAGCGTAAGAAATACCAAGTTGATACAAACAGTCATGAAAACCCATGATGCCGAGTCCAACCGGGCGATGCTTGAGGTTAGCATTACGCGCTTTAGTGACCGCATAAAAATTGATATCAATCACATTATCAAGCATCCGCATCGCAGTGCTAATCGTGCGCTTGAGTTTTTCGGTGTCAAGCTTACTATCTTTGATATGGGCAAGTAGGTTGACGGATCCTAGATTACATACTGCAATTTCTTTATCACTCGTATTCAGTGTAATCTCGGTGCAGAGATTAGAGCTATGAACAACGCCCACATGGCTTTGCGGAGAACGAATATTACAGGGATCTTTAAACGTAATCCAAGGATGTCCAGTTTCAAACAGCATCGTTAGCATTTTGCGCCACAGTTGCTGCGCAGAAACTTGCTTATATAAGGATAATTCACCGCGCGACGCCTTCTCTTCATAACTCAAATAGGCTGTTTCAAAGGCTTTACCATATTTTTCATGGAGATCAGGGGTATCTGAAGGGGAAAACAATGTCCAATCCGCATTCTCCATTACCCGTTTCATGAATAAATCTGGTATCCAAACGGCCGTATTCATGTCATGTGTACGGCGGCGATCATCACCGGTATTTTTGCGCAATTCAAGAAACTCTTCGATATCGAGATGCCAGCATTCTAGATAGGCACAGACTGCCCCTTTACGTTTTCCTCCCTGATTGACCGCAACCGCAGTATCTGAAACCACTTTAAGAAAAGGAACTACGCCTTGTGACTTGCCATTGGTTCCTTTAATCCGTGAGCCCATTGCGCGAACCGGTGTCCAGTCGTTTCCTAATCCACCTGCAAATTTTGAAAGTAACGCATTTTCCTTTATCGCTTCGTAAATACTATCCAGGCTATCAGGCACTGTTGTCAGATAACAGGAAGAAAGCTGAGGACGACAAGTTCCCGAATTAAATAGTGTAGGTGTCGAACTCATGAAATCGAATTTTGACAAAACATGATAAAACTCGATTGCACGCGCCTCTCGGTCAATTTCATTGAGTGCGAGACCCATCGCTACTCGCATGAAAAAGGCTTGTGGCAACTCAATACGCTTATCGTTTATATGCAGAAAATAACGATCATAGAGTGTTTGCAAGCCCAAGTAGCCAAACTGCATATCTCGACTCGCAACCAATTCAGCTGCTAATTGAGCAAGATCAAATTGCGCTAATCGTTCGTCGAGTAAACCGGCATCAATGCCTTGTTTAATAAAATTAGGGAAATAATCAGCGTAGCGTGATTCCATTTCTTTCTGGGAAATATTCTCACCAAGCGCTTCGAGTCGAATAGAATGCAGCAGCAATCGAGCTGTCACAAAGCTATAATCAGGATCTTTTTCAATCAGCGCACGTGCCGATAATATCAGCGATTTTCTAACTTCGTTAGCAGGTACGCCATCATACAGATCTTTAAGCGTGGATTTAAGAATCAGTGAACTATCAACGCTATTGCCCAAATCGGCACAGGCAGCATCAACTAATTCCGTTAATTGTTTGGTATCGAGCGGAATGCGCTGCCCATTTTCTTCAATGTGAATAAGCGGCGTTTTTGCTGTAGTTTGTTTTTCTTGCTGTTTTGCACGTTCGCGGGCTCGCTCTTCACGATATAAGACATAAGAACGCGCAACATCATGCTCACCTGAGCGCATCAAAGCTAATTCTACTTGGTCTTGAATGTCTTCAATATGAAAGGTGCCACCGCCAGATTGACGTCTTGTCAATGCATTGACAACTTCTTCAGTTAATCGAGCTACTACTTCCCTTACTCGAGCAGAAGCAGCACCTTGACCTCCTTCAACAGCGATGAAAGCTTTTGTCATCGCAACAGAAATTTTACTGGGTTCAAATGCCACAACAGCACCATTGCGCCGGATTATTTTATAAAGAGAAAGTTGTACACCTTGATTGGAAGAACCTTCAGAAAACTCACCATGAGGAATCGGGTTTAAGACCGTGCTTGTACTATTAGCCGTAAGTTGCATATTCGAATTCTCCTTTGAGTCGCAGATAGAGAGACATACTGACCGCCTTGCTTATCAAAAACCCCTATATGTACTACATATAGTATGTAACTAGTGATTTATGATTTACCTATTGTACTCAAAAAAGTTATTCGTATTCAATAAATTTTTTGATCTAGCAAAAAAATTGCTAATTTTAGGTTGCTAGAGATTTAGAAATGCAGTGCCTAGAATAAATAAAGTAGAAATTATTACTTTAGGCAAGAAATGAAAACAACAAAAATAAAAACCGCCTCAAGGGCGGTTTAGGTTACTTCATAACTTCCTTTTGCTTCAGGAAGCTAAGTAATCACTGCATTAATGACCAGGTTTGCCTTTGCCACCATATGGGCGAGGATCTTCACCTTCTTTCAGGCAATTACCATTCGCATCAATCCCAAATTGACAATCAAGACTTTGCCCAGAAATGATTTTTTCATAAGCTTCTTTTTCAGTCGTAGGAAGAGCTTGGCTTGGTTTGCCACCACATCCGGCTAACGATAAACCTGCTAAGGCTGCAGCGATAATAATGTATTTCATCCTTAATTTCCTTATTTTAAATAATGTAACAAAAAGTCTTGTGACGGTTTCAGTATATAACGAAAACTACTTTAGACTCAACTACCAAAAAATCAAATTCTTAGAATCTGTTTTTGCAAATCGATAAAAGGCTTAAGTAGAAGGAGCAGCGCTTATTCATACCCTGTTGGAAAAATTGGTAATTTCTTGAAAAAGACCATATCGTGATTAGGCCATAATTGTGCTTGCTCAGAAATAGCAATAGATTTGAGCTTGCGTATACTGGCTAAGGCCAGTTCAAAATTATCTTGCCAGCAACAACCCGGCGCAATTTCGTCGGTTAAATTCTCATTCAAATCGGCTGCATCACCGCAAAGAATGATAGGTTGACCTTTGGGTAACTCAATCATCAGCGACAAGTGTCCCGCAGTATGGCCAGGTGTTGTTAATACTTGCACACCAGGTGCTAATTCATATTCTTCATGCTGTAATCGCCATCGATCAGATTGCAATAATTCATCGGGAAAAACGCCTGAATCTTGTTTGGTTCGCGCTGCTGTAAGTTCAGCTTGGTGAAGATGCACTTCGCAGCCGGGTAAATCGCATAAACCGCCAACATGATCAAAATGGAGATGCCCAATCAAAATGAGATCAATATCAGCAGTCGTTAATCCCAATCGTTCAAGGTAATGGGGAATTCGCTGTTCTGCCTGCATGTGAGGCGTTTCTATAACTGGATACATACTCGCAAAAAATTGCTGACGCAGAGCAGGATCAGAAAGCTTGTGATAATCACAACCCACATCATACAAAATGCGTCCCTGGGTGGTTTCGATCAAATAAGCTAGAATGGGTGCATCAATCCACTGCCCGTGGCCCCGATTGTGGGTTGAAATCGTTTTTTCATAACGAATCGTTCCGGTCAAAAGGGGCCATAATTTTAAAGCATGCGTCATCTTGTCAGAATTGGAGTTAACCTTCGGGCATTCTACCAATTTCTAACTATGGAGTTGTTTGTGTCATTTGAATCACAGGCTGAGCACCTGATTCAGAAAGCAGAACCGTCATCATGTTGGTTACGAGCACGGCACGTTGATCCGAAGTCAAAGAGACAATTTGCTTTTCTTCAAGATTCTTCAACGCCACTTCAACCATTCCAACAGCGCCATCCACTAACTTCTGACGTGCCATCACAACCGCTTCTGCTTGCTGTCGCCGCAACATGGCATTGGCGATTTCAGGGGCGTAAGCAAGATGAGCAATCTTGGCTTCTTCAATAACGATTCCAGCCACGTTGACATGCTCTTGAATCGATTCTCGTAATAAACCCGCGATGGCGTCTAAGTCTGTTCGCAGACTTTTTTTACGCTTACCGTCGATCATTTCAGTATCGTCATAGGCATGGCTACTTGCAACTTGGCGAACAGCAGACTCGCTTTGGATTTGCAGATAATTCAACGTGCTTTCGACATCAAAAATAGCGCGTGCAGTATCCTGGACACGCCACGCGATGACAGCCGCGATCTCAATGGGACTGCCGCGTTCATCATTAACTTTAAGAACAGGGGTGTTCCAATTATTTATTCTGAGCGAAACCCGCGTTTTGTTATAAAAAGGATTGACCCAGAAAAAACCGCTTTCATTCACGGTTCCAACATAATTGCCAAAAAATACCATGACAGCAGCTTGATTAGGCTCTAATGTAAATAATCCTTTGCATCCAAACAAAGCGAGCATTGCTAACAAAAGTCCACCAAACAATTTTATGGGAGGGCCTGGTGTCATGGTAAAGAAAAGACTAAAAGCAAATAGAGCGAGTAGTGACACTAACATTACCCAGCCATTTGAACCTGATATGATTCTCTCATCCGTGCTGATCGAACTACTATTTGATTGCTGACTCACCCTTCTTCTCCTTATGGATAAACGAAACTTGAAAAGTATACGATGATCGGGAGTTAATTAATTGGAAGATAAATCGAGCTATCACCCAATTAATATTATTCTTGCTATGCTTTATTTTTAATTGTACTCATATTAAGAAAACCCACCCTCTAAACAGGAGAAACGATGCCCTTTAGTTTTAGTAATCAACTTAGCGCCATTATTGGCTATGCTGAACAACAAAAGCCACTATCAATTCTGGATATCGGGGTTGGCATGGGTCAGTATGGTTTTCTACTGCGCACCAATCTGGAAAATATCAATCTTTTTGAAATCAATGGTGCGAATGCCCGACTGCGCGATAAAAATCAGTGGAAAATTAAAATTGATGGTATCGAAGGTTATGCCGGTTATCTCACGCCTGTGCATAATTATGCCTACAACCGCATTCTAATTGGTGACGCGCTGGAGTTACTTCCAACACTCGCCAGCAATAGCTATGACTTAGTTCTTGCAATCGATATCTTGGAACATTTTTATAAGGAGCAAGGTGTTCATTTCTTAAAAGAATGTCGACGTATCGCGAAGGGTTCATCGCTCATTAGCACGCCTAAGGAATTCATGGAGCAGGATGTTCCTGCAAATCCTTTCGAGAATCATCGGTCCGTCTGGAACGATGAAGATTTGAAACGATGTGGTTTTGATACGTTCCTGCCTAATCCATTCAGTTGGATTGCGCTTGCCAGTCATCATGAATGAGGACTCAATTGCTAAGACGCACTGAAATTCCTCATCCAGTATTATAATAACCAAGAATTCAGCGATGAGTTGATTATTCATATATTAGCGAATGGATTATATGGGAGTACTTATGTTAAGGATTAAATTATTAGGTTGTTTCATTGCAATCGTCAGCATGTTATTTTCTTTTTCAGCATTTGCCTATAAAGAGCACTCAGCAGAGCCGCATAGCGCAGCTTCTGGTGTAAGTGCATTACAAAAAATCGATACCACGGTTGGTAACGGGGAAGAAGCCATCGTCGGTAAAACAGTCAAAGTTCACTATAGCGGTTGGCTCTATGATGAAAGTGCACCCGATAAAAAAGGAAAGAAATTTGATAGTTCTTATGATCGCAAAGAGCCTTTCGCATTTATGCTCGGGGCAGGTCGAGTTATCAAAGGCTGGGACCAAGGTGTAATAGGTATGAAAGTAGGCGGGCAGCGTACCTTAATTATTCCATCGAGTATGGCTTATGGGGCGCAGGGCGCTGGTAATGTGATTCCACCGCATGCAACGCTTATTTTTGATGTTGAGCTGGTTGGTTTTGAGTAACTAAGGCACTCAAGCTAGCCGTTCAAAAGCGGCTAGTAAGTCACTATCAAGCAAAAAAATGAAGGGAATGGCTGATTTCTATGGAAACAGACATATCATCTCCTACAAAAAAACGTTTCCTAACACGTAAGCACCTTGCAATCAGCTTAGGCGTCATTTTCTCGATTGTAGTGCTCTTCGGGGTATTGGGATATTTCTGGTTACCTGGATTTGCGAAAGCCAAGCTGGAGCAAGTTTTGTCGGAAACACTAGCAAGGCCTGTCACCGTCCAATCGATCGATATTAAACCGTTTACCCTGGAAATTTCGGTGCAAGGCTTCCGAATCGGGGAAAAATCAACGGTAAGTGATCAAACTACTTTTTTCTCGTTTGATCAATTATATGTAGACCTCAGTGCTGAATCACTCATTCATCTGGCACCCGTTGTGACAACTATTTCATTAGTTGCCCCGAAAATATATGTCACAAGGGAGGATAAAAACCAGTTCAATTTCTCAGATTTAATCGAGAAATTTGGACAAACGCCTGAAGAAAAACCGCAAGAGCCCAAAAAGCCAACGCTATTTTCAATCAACAACATCAGTATCCAAAACGGTGAGATTACCTTTGCCGATCGAATCAAGAATAGTCAGCAGCACATTACTGCGATCAATTTGAGTATTCCATTCATTGCCAATTTTAAAAATGTCCTCACAAATTGGGTGGAGCCGAATCTGAGCGCCAGAATCAACGAGGCGCCTGTTACCTTGTCTGGCAAAGTACTACCTTTTTCCGACAAGCAAGAAGCAACGCTTTCGCTCAAACTGGATGATATTGATTTGACGAATATCGATGAATATTCACCGATTCCGTTAGGGATCCGACTGCTATCAGGAAAATTTGATAGCGATTTGTTAGTTAGCTTTACCCATGTAATCGATGAGCCACCCAATATCGATCTATCCGGTCAAATTACCCTTAAAAGAATACAGATAGAAAATAGAACGGTTGAAATGCCTTATATACTGGGCGTTAAGCAATTCAATCTCAAGTTGAATGAAGTATCATTCAATGAAACAAAGCCTGTGAAAGTTGGAACGACTTTTGAGTCCATTGCGATAACCCCAATTGGAGAAAAGCAAGCTTTACTATCCTTACCAAAAATTGAATTAGATAGCATCACGGTCGATCGCGCACGGCACAAAATCGACCTTGGCACTATATTGTTAGACGGGATTAATGGGTTAATCAAACGGCAATCCGATGGTCAGCTGGAATTAAACCGCATGCTTGCGGTAACTGCATCATCCAACCCAATGCGGTCGGAAGAAGATAAAGTAGAGAAACTAAGCAAGCCGATCCAGCATGACGTTTCATCGATCATTCCGATTCCCGATAAAAAACCGGATAACCGCATACCGTCTTTAGTACAAACACAAGCGCGTGAGCAGGAACTCGTGGCTCGATCAGTTACAACTATTCCATTGCCCGAACATAAGCCGCAGATTGTTGCTAGACCAGAAGATACCAAGCAACCACAGGCTAACATGGGAAAAATGGCTGAGGAAACATCGAGTCAGCCTGCCCCAGCGGCTGAAGAAACAGACCAGCCGTGGGCAATTCATATCGATCAGATCAAATTGAGCGATGGCACTATCACGTTTGAAGATTACACGGTATCCAAAGTTGTACCAATGCATATCAATCCGCTTAATCTCACGGTGCGCAATATCGACCTAAGCGGGGCGCAGCCTGTGGAGCTATCGCTCCAGGCGCAAGTTAATCAACAGGGCAGTGTTGAAACGAAAGGAACGCTCGCTTGGGCACCACTCGCTGCTGATCTTGTGTTGGATCTCAAACAAGTCGATTTAGTGCCATTGCAAGGTTGGTTCGGCAATCAGCTCAATATACTGCTTTCGAAAGGTAATTTTTCGTTTCAAGGCGATGTTAAAGCTGATGGGGAACCATTAAAAATTGCTTTGCAGGGTAAAGCGCAGCTCGCCAATTTTAATGTGCTCGATAAAGTCAAACTTGCTGAGCAGTTACGTTGGAAAAGTATCGATGTGACCGGTATTCAATTTATCAACGAGCCTTTGCAAATTGGAATGACTACGATCGATTTAACGGATTTTTTTGCGCGCGTCATTCTTTTAGCCGATGGAAAGATTAATTTGCGAGATCTCGCCGAGGCAAATAAAGCTGAAGCCAGTCCAGTAAAACCTGAATCCACACCAGTTGCGAGTGCACCAAATCAGACAGAAGCACAGGGTGCTGCTAACAATAAAGCCCCTTTGCCGATCAAAATTGATAAAGTCACCTTAAAAAATACCCATATCAACTTTACCGATCAATTCATCAAACCCAATTACCGGGTAAACCTTACCGAGCTTAAAGGTCAAGTCGGCCCGCTCCATCCCGGAAAAGCTGGAAAAATCGATATTCGAGGTACGATCGACAAATCAGCACCGCTGCAAATCTCAGGGACTATCGATCCTTTCAGTGAACAGCTTTCCTTTGATATTGCGACTACGGTGAAAGGGATCGATTTGCCAACTTTCAGCCCTTATTCGGGTAAGTATATTGGGCATCTCATTGAAAAAGGAAAGCTTTCGGTTGATGTCAATTATCAAATTCAGCAAGGCCAATTAACCGCTGAGAATAAAATATTTCTCGATCAACTAAAGATTGGCGAGAAAGTAGATAGCCCTGACGCTGTTTCATTGCCTTTGGATTTAGCGATATCCTTATTAAAAAACCGCAAAGGGGAAATCAATCTGCGCTTCCCGGTCAGTGGCTCGATCAATGATCCTCAATTCAGCATCGGTGGCGTGGTTTGGGAAGCCTTTATCAACTTGATATCGAAAGCCTTGACAGCACCCTTTGCCTTATTGGGTTCTTTTTTAGGTGATGGAGAAGAATTAGCGGAAATCACCTTTCCTTCAGGCTATGCCACGCTCGAACCCGAAGCAATCAATCACCTCCAGAGTTTGGCTGAAGCGTTAATCGATCGACCCGAGCTCAAACTGGAAATCACGGGCTATGCTGACCCTCTCAACGATTATGAAACGCTCAAACAAGTATTGCTCGATCGTAAAGTCAAAACACAAAAACTTTCAGAAACGGTCAACAAAGGTCAATCCGTCGATCTGCTCGATGAAATCAAGTTAGACGATGCTGAATACGCACGTTATCTAGAAATCGTTTACAAAGCATCTGATTTTGAGAAACCCAAAAATATGATTGGATTAAGCAAAAGCTTGCCAGTCGAGGAAATGAAGCAACTCATTCTAACGAATACCAAGGTGAGTGATGAAGCGCTCAATGAGTTAGCAGAGAAAAGGGCAAGCGTGGTATTTCATTGGCTCATTGAGCAAGGTGGTGTGCCGAGTGAACGGGTTTTTGTGCTCGGAACTCATTTGGAATCTGCAAACGCCGCTGAGAAACCTTATAGCAAAGCTGCATTCGCGCTCAAATAATCTCCCGGTAATCACTTATCCATCCTGCAAGGCATGCCTAATTTTGCAAACTTGCTCATTCGCTGGCAACAGCAATATGGTAGGCATGACCTACCATGGCAAGGCACTCAGAATCCTTATCTGATATGGGTTGCAGAAATTATGCTGCAGCAAACTCAGGTAAAAACGGTTATTCCATTTTATCAGCGTTTTATAGACACTTTTCCTACCGTTGCTGCGCTTGCCAAAGCAAACCTAGATGATGTGCTGGCTATGTGGAGTGGCCTTGGCTATTACGCACGTGGTCGAAATCTTCATAAAGCTGCGGGTGTCATCATGAATGAATATCAAGGAAAATTTCCAACGTGTTCATCCGAAATACAAAAATTGCCAGGCGTTGGTCGAACGACAGCTGCCGCGATTGCAGCATTTTGTTATGGTGAACCCTGCACCATCCTCGATGGTAACGTCAAACGCGTACTTGCACGTTATTTTGGTATCGAAGGTTATCCTGGATTAAACGCCACGCAACAGCGGCTTTGGGAAAAAGCTGAAGCCGTTTTGCCGCGCGGTAATACTCAAAAAGATATGCCAGTTTATACACAGGCACTCATGGATCTGGGCGCTATGATCTGTACGCGTACTTCCCCACGTTGTATAGCTTGTCCTTTGCAATCCCATTGCACCGCATTTCTGGAAAATCGAATCTCTTGCCTGCCAACGCCCAAGCCATCCAAAGCTTTACCAAGCAAAGAAACGGTTTTTCTATTGCTGCAGCACCATGACAAGCTATTGCTAGAAAAACGAGTGAATCAAGGGATCTGGAAAGAGTTATGGTGTTTACCTGAGGCAGACAAGAACCATCATTATCAAAACTACTGCGCACAAACACTTGGAATCGATGCGGTGTGTGTTGATTTACTCTTGCCACCGATTGATCACACGTTCACCCATTTTAAGCTCAGAATGTATACGCAACGGTTGCAAGTTAAATCCATTGTTCAGCAACCGCAATGCAATCCAATACGCTGGGTTACAACCAATGAAGCATTTCAATTGGCCATACCGACTGCGATTAAAAAGATTCTGTCAAAATACCGTGCGGCATCAACACCAACATCCCTTTAGATCAAGACTATGAATGATTGGCAAAACTGGCGGAAACAGCAACGTGCTGAGCTTATCGCACAACGAATGCAAATAAGTAGCAGCGACCGTATCCTTTGGAATCAGGCAATTACTCATTTCCTAATACAAGGCTTCCCAATTTTGCAACAACACATAGTTGGATTTTACTCGGCCTACAAAGGTGAATATGACCCCATGCCCGTCATGGAACATCTAAATGTTTGCGGCACTATCCTTGCCCTTCCCGAAGTGATCGAGCCAGGTCAACCGCTCATTTACAGAAAATGGTGGCCACAGGTTTCCATCAAAAAAGATCGGTACGGTTTATCCGTTCCCTGCAATACTGAAGTAGTGCTGATTAGTGCTGTGATGATACCGATGGTGGGATTTGACGACCAAGGCTATCGCTTAGGCTATGGCAGTGGTTATTTTGATCGTACTCTCGCTGCTATGCCAACTCACCCGTTAACGATTGGCATTGCGTTCGAACAACAGCGAATTGCCACGACTTATCCGCAATCCCACGATATTCCGATGGATTTCATCGTAACCGAAAGATCGATCTATGCCCTGAATCAGCGATTGCATCCTTTGTCGATAGAAAACTGTGCGCGTGTTAGTACGCAGTCTCAAAGTTAGCCTCCAAAATCCACAGTTATAAACCACAAACTTAGAAATTAAACTAGTAAATCTGTACGTGTCATTTTGAAGAAAAATTGAAATTTCTCAGCTGAATATTTCTTGCTCTGTCGTACGTATTGACGTACGATTATATTCATAAAAAATGAGGAAGCTATCATGACCATACTCAAAGCTACTGAGGCCCGCACTCGGCTTTACAACTTAATTGATGAAGCAGCTGAAACGCATCAACCAATTGTTATTACGGGCAAAAGAAATAATGCGGTATTGATATCTGAAAACGATTGGAACGCGATCAACGAAACACTGTATCTAGTATCGATTCCCGGCATGCGATCGTCTATTCGAGAGGGCATGGAATCCGATTTATCAGAGTGCTCTAAGGAAGTGGATTGGTGAGCTGGGAAATCTATTTCACCAAACAGGCTCAGAAAGATGCAAAGAGAATTAGTCAGGCCGGATTGAAACCTAAAGCCATAGAATTATTAAAATTACTTGCTGAGAATCCCTTCCAGAATCCCCCCTCCTATGAAAAACTGGTTGGAGATCTAACGGGTGCATATTCGAGAAGAATTACCATTCAACATCGGTTGATATACCAGATTTATCCGGAAGACAAGAAGATCAAAGTGTTACGAATGTGGACGCATTATGAATAGAAGTTTGCTTCAACATGACTTATTGGTATCTGAGGCCAATTGAATCGCCAACATCCTGCGACCTAATTCATCCTCTTTGGGTAGAGTTATCGAGGCCAGTGATTCTTCATGACCCTTGTCAATTATCGTTAGAGTCAATTGCCCACCACTTGGTATTTTTGAAACGATATCATTTACTGTTGCATGGGCAATCGCCATACCTTGTAGTTTATTAAATTCAAATTTCATTACTTCCTTTTTAACACTAGACTTTCCAACAACCTTTATTTGATCTAGTGCAAAAATATTCCCAGACTTATCTGTTAAATAACTACCTTTTGGCACTCTCCAGGTAACCTCAAAATCCGCTTTTTCATCTTTAATCCATTTTTGCATTATTGGTTTAGCAACATTGCCATCTGCCAACATGAGGTCTGGAATTTCAACTAGTTTTTTAGTGGAACCATCAGACGAGCCTGTAAAGATGCAATCATTTAGTGAATTCTGATCTATAGTTAATTTCTGTCCATTTCGAATTATTGTAGTGTAATCAACTGAATATGTTTGCCAACTCAGGCTAAAAACTGCTAAAGTAATTCCATCTTTAGCCAATTGCTTGGTCGAGTCTGACCATGGGTAGTTCCCTGCTTGCTCTAAAGATAGAGTTTCAATCTCATTCTCTGTTGCCTTTATAAGTGCACTTTTAGTAAATCCTGCTTTAGAAACCAGGACTAGCTTATTGGTTGGAAGCGTTAAGTGTTTTCCTATTGATTCTCGAATCCATTCAATAGTAGCAGGTCTACCTCTATCTCTTACCTCAATACTTATGGTAATTGGAAATCCGTTTACAATCGATTCAATTACTATATCAACTTCGACTTTATCACCAGTTTGGCGATCTATCAGGAATTTGGATTCCGTTACAATCGCCCCAACTGCTAAGCATTGCTGGATTGAATATATCAATTGCTGGAATTCATTTGACCTTTTTGGCATTTCAATCTTGCTTAAGGAACATGAATGGGGTCAAGTCTTGCATTGACACGACCCTAGAATTTTGTACTGCTGTAACTCTAGTTAGTTAGCCAGATACTACAATCGTGCTGAGCTACACTCCCTCGTAGGTATCAGCTTAGCCCTTTGGCAAGATCAGCTTTGATATCTTTGGGTGATTCTAGTCCTACAGCGATTCGTAGTAATCCCTCCGTGATTCCTGCAGCACTTCTGGCTTCTTGACTTATTCTGCCGTGGGTTGTCGTAGCAGGATGGGTCAGTGTACTTTTAGCATCACCCAGGTTTGCAGTAATCGAAATCATGCTGGTATTGTCAATGACGCGCCATGCGGCTTCTCTACCGCCTTTAACTTCGAAAGAGACGATTCCACCACCGTTTTTTTGCTGGAGTTTGCACAGATGATGTTGCGGGTGAGAGGGTAAGCCAGGATAAAATACGCGTGCAACATTAGGCTGTTCTGCTAGCCAGTTTGCAATTTCTAGTGCATGTGCTGAATGGGCTTCTATTCTTATTTTGAGCGTTTCTAACCCTTTTAACAAAACCCACGCGTTAAATGCACTTAAGGTAGGCCCGGCAGTTCGTAAAAAGTTATAAATACCCCCATCCACAAGCAAATCCCGCTTTCCTAAAATTGCTCCGCCTAAAACCCTTCCTTGACCGTCTAAGTATTTGGTTGCTGAGTGAATGACAATATCTGCGCCTAGCTCTAGCGGTTTCTGCAAAATAGGGGTACAAAAACAATTATCAACAACGAGTCGTGCACCCACATTTTTTGCAACCTGAGCGATTGCAGCAATATCAGAAATTTCTGTTAAAGGGTTGGAAGGGGTTTCAAGGAAGAATAATTTGGTATTGGTTTTACAAGCGGCTGCCCATTCTTGGGTTTCCGTTGCAGACACAAACGTGGTGGTAATATTAAATCGGCTGAGAATATTGTTAAAAAGATTGACCGTTGCACCAAAAATACTACGAGAAGCCACGATATGATCCCCGGCGGACAATAAACCAAGCACACAAGCAAGGATTGCTGACATACCTGTGGAAGTTGCAATGCACTCTTCTGCGCCTTCAAGAACGGCTAATCTTTCTTGAAAGGCGGTGACCGTCGGATTGGTGAATCGTGAATAAATATTGCCTGGTTCTTCACCTGAAAAGCGGGCAGCCGCTTGCGCTGCGCTCTCGAAGACATAGCTGGAGGTCAAATACATGGCCTCAGAGTGCTCATTAAACTGACTGCGGTGAATGCCGGTATGAAGTGCTAGGGTTTCAGGATCCATTATTTGTTAAAAGTATAGTGATAATAGCGAGATGGTGATAAGCACAAAAAATTCCAGGATTATATGGTTTAATCCGCTAGAATTAGCCCTAAATCGAGTTGAGTCAGATCATGCTTAGTAAGCTTTTTTGCTCCGGCACTGCGCTGAAATTCTAATTTATCGAGATAATCTTGAGTTATCCCTTCCGTAATATATTGACCATCAAAGCAAGAAGTTTCAAAATTCTTGATAGCAGGATTGATGCGTGAAATGGAATTCTTGAGCGATTCAAGTTCTTGGTAAACGAGAAAGTCAGCGCCGATTTCATAGCAAATCTGTTCTTCATCTTTATCAGCCGCGATTAATTCTTGGCGAGTCGGCATGTCGATACCGTAAACATTGGGAAAGCGCACAGGCGGTGCTGCCGATGCGAAATAAACCTTATGTGCTCCAG
This sequence comes from Nitrosomonas sp., assembly GCA_008015595.1. Classification (GTDB taxonomy): domain Bacteria; phylum Pseudomonadota; class Gammaproteobacteria; order Burkholderiales; family Nitrosomonadaceae; genus Nitrosomonas. The sequence continues at coordinate 24,934 of SSFW01000139.1, forward strand.
CTTCTTGAGCCATTTGCACGATTTCTCTGCTTGTCGTTCCTCGTACGATTGAGTCATCGACCAATAATACATTTTTTCCTTGAAATTCGACGTTGATCGCATTCAATTTCTGACGAACCGATTTACGTCGATTCTGCTGGCCTGGCATGATAAAGGTTCTGCCGATATATCGATTTTTGACAAAGCCTTCTCGAAAATCGATTCCTAGGTGATTTGCAAGCTGTAATGCACTTGGGCGACTCGATTCGGGGATCGGAATGACCACATCGATATCGAGATGCCGCATCGTTTCTTTGATTTTTTCTGCAAGGCTGCTGCCCATATTGAGCCGGGTTTCATAAACCGAGAAACCATCCATCATGGAATCAGGCCGTGCTAAATAAACATATTCAAAAATACAAGGATTAAGGCTTGAGTTCGTCGCACATTGTTTGTTATGGAAATTACCTTTGGTATCGATGAAGATCGCTTCACCAGGGGCAACATCTCGGATTAATTTAAATCCGAGTGTATCGAGCGCGACACTTTCGGACGCAACCATATACTCGATACCCTGCTCAGTTTCAGCAGTCCCAAAAACCAAGGGCCGGATTCCTAAACGATCGCGGAAGGCGAGCAGGCCATATCCTGCAATCATGGCGATCACTGCATAAGCACCTTGACATCGTTCGTGTACACCCGCCACAGCCGCAAAAATATCAGCAGGGTCAAGCTGATCACTGGTGGCACATGCTTGTAGCTCATGCGCAAGGACATTTAATAAAACTTCTGAATCTGAGTTGGTATTCACATGACGACGATCAGATCGGTACAAAGCTTTATTGAGTTCTTCTGCGTTGGTTAAATTGCCATTATGTCCTAGGACGATTCCAAAAGGCGAGTTGACATAGAATGGTTGTGCTTCGGCAGGAGAATCAGCGGAACCCGCTGTTGGATAACGTGCATGGCCTATCCCCATATTACCCAGTAGTGCACGCATATTACGGGTACGGAATACATCTCGTACCATTCCTAGCCCTTTATGCATATAGAAGGTATTGTCCTGCGCTGTGACGATACCCGCCGCATCTTGCCCTCTATGCTGCAACATGAGCAAACCATCATACAATATTTGGTTTGCTGGAGATTGGGCTACTACGCCAATAATTCCACACATAATCGATTTAATGAGTCCAGATGAGACGCTTTAGAAAATAATGGTATATAAAATAATTCACTTATCAAAGCTAATATGGCCTCGAAAACTTTCAGGTAACCAAGGAATAACTTGAACGGCTGCTTTTTCAAGCGGGTCGCTCAACACAGCTTGTTGCCAAAAAGGCTGTTTGGGTAAAGCGGTAAACCCAGCAGCTAAAAATAAAGACAAGACAATTGCGAATCCTCTCGCTAAACCGAAAATCGATCCTAACACTCTGTCAATAAGGCCAAGACCTACACTTCTGATTAACTTGGACAATAATATAGAGCAAAACATAACTAATAATAAAACAATAAAGAAGACCACAACAAAAAGCGCTAGCATCCGTAATGAGGGATCCTCTATGACGCGCGGTAGTAAAGGTTCAAAAGATTCCGCGTAGCGACTGGCAACGTAAAATGCGATAAACCAACCCGCAAGCGATATGACTTCCTTGATGACACCACGGGTAATTCCCAAAAAAACAGAAATAAACCCAATACCTATAAC
>SSFW01000043.1 GCA_008015595.1 Nitrosomonas sp.
GGTTATTAATCGATGATGGTGCCCAGAAGAGGACTCGAACCTCCACACCCGAAGGCACATGGACCTGAACCATGCGCGTCTACCAATTCCGCCATCTGGGCAATGATTGTTATGACTTGGCCTTTATATCAAATCATAAGGCCAGCCGATTCTATAGGAAACTACTTTTTTGTCAATCAAGAAAAAAGGCAATAAAAATCAGCTACGTAGCCTTGATCCCTATCTTGCGCGTGAGCAACAGCGCTATGGTTCAACAGCTTTGCCCAGCCGAGAGTTTATTCAAAAAGTACTCGAAGATCAGGGGACACCGATTGACGGGTCAACATTATGTAAATTGCTTCATATCACAGCTAAAGAAACTGAATTCTTTAATCGTCGACTCACCGCGATGATCCGTGAAGGGCAAATCATTCGGAATCGCAAGGGTGATATTTGCGTTACCAATAAGCTCGATTTAATAAAAGGGATTGTACAAGGTCATGGCGATGGGTTTGGTTTTCTCATCGTTGATGAAAATGGACCTGATTTGTATCTGAGTCCAAGAGAAATGCAGAAAGTTTTGAACGGTGATCGTATCATCGCAAGAAAAACCGGTAAAGATCGGCGGGGCCGCTTAGAAGGTGAGATTGTCGAAGTATTGGAACGTGCCAATAATGAACTGGTTGGACGGTTCCACACCAAACAGGGTGTCAGTTTTGTGACGGCTGAGAATAAACGAATTAGCCAGGAAATTCTGATTCCTTCCAACGCAACTTTAGAAGCCCAATCAGGCCAAGTTGTCATCGTAAAAATTATTCAGCAACCGGAGGCTTATTCCCAGCCCATCGGCCATGTAATTGAAATCCTTGGGAATCACGATTCTCCTGAAATGGAGATTGAAATTGCACTGCGGAAATTTGACTTGCCTTATCTGTTCAGTGAGGCAATTGAAAAAATCTCTGCAAAATTTCCTAAAAAAGTGCTTAAAAAAGATTTGACGAAACGTCAAGACCTTCGCCATCTGCCTTTAGTCACTATCGACGGGGAAACGGCGCGTGATTTCGATGACGCGGTTTATTGTCAAATGGAAGCTGAGAATTTTCGACTTTATGTGGCAATCGCTGATGTGAGTCACTATGTTAAAGATGATGATGCACTCGATATCGAAGCCTTTAACCGCGGTAACTCGGTTTATTTTCCACGCCGAGTCATTCCGATGTTACCGGAAGTGCTTTCCAATGGTTTGTGTTCTTTAAATCCAGGCGTTGATCGGCTTTGTATGGTTTGTGAAATGCTCATTTAGCCACATGGCGTGTGTTTAGAGTATCAATTTTATCCAGCCGTTATGCACTCGCATGCCAGATTTACCTATAATGAGGTTGCTGCCATCTTAGACGATGGCGATCAAACTCAAGCGATTCAACATCCTGAGCTTCATCCACAGATTCAATCGCTCTATAAAGTATACAAAGCGTTGCGCAAAGAACGAAAAAAACGTGGGGCTATTGATTTTGAAACCCTAGAAACCCAAATGATATTCAATGATCAGGGTAAGATCGCTCAAATCGTTCCTGTCAAAAGAAATGAAGCGCATTCTCTAATCGAAGAGTGCATGCTGGCTGCCAATGTTTGTGCCTCAGATTTTTTACAGCGTTACCAACAGCCGACGTTGTACCGCATTCATGAAGGCCCGGTTCCTGAAAAATTAGAGGCATTACGCAATTTTCTAAAAGAATTTGGACTGCAACTGGGAGGAGGTGATCGACCCGGTGCCAAACATTACGCAAAAACGCTGTCAAAAATCAAAACTAGACCGGATGTTCAGCTATTGCAAACAGTTATGCTGCAATCTCTCCAGCAAGCCTTATATCAACCTGAGAATTTAGGGCATTTTGGCTTAGCTTATGAATCCTATACCCATTTTACTTCGCCTATTCGAAGATACCCTGATTTACTCGTGCATCGTGCAATTAAAGCGGTGCTCAATAACACGACCTATACTCCCCAAACGCATTGGGTAGAGCTTGGAAAACACTGTTCGATGACTGAGCGCAGAGCAGATGAGGCAACGCGGGAGGTTGAGACTTGGCTCAAATGCTTTTATATGCAAGACAAGGTTGGTAAAAATTTTAATGGGGTTATTAGTGGTGTAACGGCGTTCGGATTGTTCGTCTCCCTTGATCAAATTTTCGTAGAAGGGCTTGTTCATATTTCAGAACTTCCCAGTGATTATTTCCATTTTGATAATATCAAACACCTGTTGATTGGCGAACGAACCCGGAAAATATATCGATTGGGCGATAAAATAGAAGTCAAGCTCGCACGCGTTGATCTCGATGAGCGCAAAATCGATTTTTTATTAAGCGCGACAAAAATAACGAAGCAAACTAAGAAGCACTAATTCTTGCATCAATTCAACTGCTTAACCTCAATTTAATTCTCCGACTAATCCATGTCTACCGCAAAAACTATTTTTGGCTTTCATGCAATTACTAGCCGTATTCGCCAACACCCGGAGAGCATTCAAGAAATATTTTTAGATGCCCATCGTAACGATCAGCGCGCACAAAATTTGATCACACTCGCTAAAAATCAAGGTATTCGATTATCAATCTGCGATGCAGAGAAGCTGAATAAAATGGTGGGTACGACCCATCACCAGGGAGTTGTTGCAAGCGTTCTCGCTATCCAGAATCGGGCGACCATTGAAACTATTCTGGATGACATCAGCGATAGCACATTGTTATTATTGCTCGATGGTGTTAAAGATCCCTACAACCTCGGCGCTTGCTTAAGAATTGCCGATGCATTTGGTGCTCAAGCCGTAGTCGTGCCCAAGGACAATGCGGTAGGATTAACGTCTACCGTTTACAAAGTAGCGAGTGGGAGTGCTGAGAGTATTCCGCTCATCACGGTCACCAATTTTGCGCGGACTATCCGATTAATCAAGCAACAGGGCATTTGGGTCATCGGTGCAGCTCTTGAAGCTAACGATACACTGGATCACATTCAACTGAGCGGTCCTACTGCTTGGATATTAGGTTCTGAAGGTGAAGGCATGAGAAAACTGACGCAAGAAAACTGCGATCAGTTGATTCGCATCCCGATGATTGGCCATGTTAATAGTTTGAACGTCTCAGTTGCAGCGGGTATTTGTCTGTTTGAAACGTTGCGTCAAAGGAATCGAAGCTAGCCGATCATTGGGTATTTTAAATAACTGCTTTTGTCAGTGATGGTTATCATGCAGTAATAAACCGATCAAAGTAGATCAACTCGGAACTGCCTGAGAGTAAAACTTTTGATTCTAGTTAAAATTAGCTGTTGAGAATCATTACGAATTTATGTTGTGCGAACTGCCCTTATTTTTCCATTTTGGCTGCTTTTGACATCAACGGTTATTTTTGCTCAGCAAAAGAACTCATCGGTTGTGATTATGGACCCGGTTACTGTTACCGCAACTCGATCCGATCGATCAATGGTTGAGATACCGCAAGCCATTAACACGATCAAGCGAGATCGATTTACTGATCATCAACCCGGCGTTACATTAGATGAATTCGGACGTAACTTACCGGGGGTATTTTTTCAAAATCAATTCAATTTTACGCAGGATCTACGAATCGCGATTCGTGGATTTGGCGCACGTTCTCCTTTTGGTGTGCGTGGTATTCAAATGCGTGTCGATGATATTCCTCAAACCTTACCAGATGGACAAACCCAGGTTGAAGCGATCGATCCTGCTATGATCGAGCGGATGGAAGTATTGCGCGGTCCCTCGGCATCTTTGTATGGTAATGCGTCTGGTGGCATGATTCAGATCACCACACGAAATCCGCAGCATGCGTTTGAAGTATCGCCGCGGTTGGTTTTTGGACAGTATGGGCTTATCAAATCAGAGCTCTATGCAGGGGGTCGTACCGAAAATTTTAACTATGGTTTGTTTGGTTCCTATCTGCAACAAGCCGGTTGGAGAGACCATAGTCGTATGGAGAATCTCTTTTCTCAAGTAAAAATCAATTTTAAGACTGGCTCCGATTCGGATTGGATGGTATTACTTCATAAATTCTATTCACCAGATTCCAAAGATCCGGGCGCTTTAACCTTGGCTGAATCACGCGCCAATCCTAAGCAAGCATCAGCTAATAATCAATTATTCAATGCCAGTGAGTCGATTAATCAAGAGCAATTTGCTGTTCGTTATCGCAAAAATGTTGCGCCAGGCCAGCTAATTACGATTACTACGCATGCACTTCATCGTGATTTTCAAAACTTACTTCCTTTTACTAATGGTGGACAGGTCGAGTTTAGTCGCTGGGTAGGTGGTGCCATGCTGCAATATTCAAGCGATCATACTTTATGGCAGCGACCTAACCGCTTATTGACGGGAATTGACTATGGTATTCAGAATGACGATCGACAACGCTATAACAATCATTTTGGTGAACGGGGGCTATTAAATCTCAATCAAATCGAGCGCGTGCAAAACATCGGCCCCTTTCTGAGAAATGAATGGCGAATATTCGATCGCCTAGATTTTGTTGTAGGGGGGCGTTGGGATTGGTTGCACTATCAAGTCAAAGACACGTTTCTCGCTGATGATAATCAATCAGGCTCAAGAACCTTATCGCAAGGAAGTGGCACAGTCGGTTTGGTATATCACTTAGGGGATGCACATCAGCTCTATACCCATATTGCCACGATATTTGAAGCGCCAACGACTACTGAGCTCATCAATAATCCTGCAGGTAAAGGGGGCTTCAATCCTAATCTGGATGCTCAAACTTCATTGAGTAAAGAAATGGGTATACGCGGCCAGCCTGCAGGATTTGAATATGAAGCAACGTTATTTCATATTGGAACTCGCAATGAAATTACTCCCTTTGAGCTACCCGATTCACCAGGACGTGCTTTTTTTCGTAACGCGGGCCAGTCCGAGCGCTTTGGTTTGGAGACCCGTTTATCGAGTCCCTCATGGAATGGTTTTAGGGCCGATATGACCTACACTTACTCCGATTTCCAATTTAAACGTTATCGAGTTGGCAACGATGATTTAAGTGGCAATGAGTTTCCTGGTTTACCCAGACATCGTTGGGAAGGCAGGGTACGTTATACCCATCCAATTGGATTCTTCACACAATTTCACGTGCACCGCGTTGGGGAATTTTTTGTGAATGATATCAATACGGTCACTAATAGTGCTTATTATCTTGGGCAATTCTTATTAGGCTGGGAAAAGAAATATCACTGGATTGAAGGCTCGATCTTTTTGGGAATCAATAATCTATTTGATGAACGTTATAATGCAAATACTCGGATCAATGCAGCTTTAGGTCGGTATTTTGAGCCTGGCCCTCCGCTCAATGTTTTTGGAGGAGCCAGGATTCGATTATGGGTATTTTGATATCTCGGGTGGCTCTAGACTAGCAGAGATTAATAATATCTGATGAGCTGCCATAGTTCGCTAGCAAGTTCATCAGGTTGTTTTTTCCATCGCCATTCAGATTCTTTTAAATGCAGCTCAAAGTTAACTGACACACCATTAAACTTTGCCAGCCGCCGCTTAGTAAAACTCCAAAATGATTCGATACCATTAATATGGCAATGCCCGTCTCGGGCAAATTCATTGTCACCATGCGATACTCGAAAATGCTTGGAATATCCCACATCTACTAAACCATTATAACCACGCCAGCCATCGCTATAAATGACACTTTCGATGGACACTTTACCCAATATCACTGCTTGTAAAGTCAAACGCTTACAATCCGGTACTATTTCGGTGTATACCCTGCCATCTCTCTCAAACACCCCAAATACCGGTTGTTTTAATGTACCTCGACCGCGTTTGAGTTTGCCATGATAGCCTCGATGGCGCTTTCCCCCAAAGTAGCTTTCATCAACTTCTACTCTACCTAACAACTTGTCTTTAAGGGCAGTCTGATGGCGATATATTACTTGCCTGAATATGCCATACCAACGATTAATTGTGTTGCGATTTTTCCCTAGCAGCAGAGCTCCTTTGCTAGCAGGTATATCAA
>SSFW01000161.1 GCA_008015595.1 Nitrosomonas sp.
CGGCAATGATTTCTACATCGCGGTCTGCCATGAGTAAATAAATGAGGACGCCATTGTTGAGCTCGGTATCCCATACTCGCAACATGGAAAAAACATCGATGGCTCGTTCCCGTGCGGGTTTATCTTTCAACAACGACGCAAGATCCAATGCTGCTTCAACAGCAAATACAATCTCCCCGGCGTGTCGATGTTCTGAAGACTTGATCGATTGCTCAATAGAGTCGAGTAAAACTGTAGGAAAGGCACGTCGAACGCTAAGCTGCCCTGTCATGAGATGGCAAGAAATACGGAACACGTTCATGTGATAATTCCTCTGTTACCAGCGCCCAGAAGCACCACCGCCCCCAAATCCGCCACCACCACCGCTGAATCCTCCTCCGCCAAAACCACCCCCACCCCATCCGCCGCCCGGCCAATGTCCACCGCGCCCACCCCGATAAATACCGCGCCCAGTATCTTCAAACAAACTGATCACAAATACGATGATGGCAATCAGGGCTGCTGCGGCTAATGAAGAAAAAATCAACCAAACGATCGACCCTGCAATCGCACCCGTCACGCTCGCCCCAAACATACGACCAAACATAGCCTGCAGCACCTTGCCTAGCACCAAAAATACCACCAGGATCGGTATGCTATTTTCTAGAATCACATTAAGCCCTGGGGTCATTGGCTTAGGAAGCGGCAGAGATTCACCTTGTACAACACGGATAATTTGAGAGATTCCTGCTTGTACGCCACCAAAAAATTGTCCTTGTCGAAAAGCGGGCACGATCGTTTCTTCGATGATACGTTTTGCCACGGCATCGGGCAGGATGCCTTCTAATCCATAGCCGACTTCAATCCGGAACGCCCGATCATTTTTAGCCACGAGCAACAACACCCCATCATCGATACCCTTTCTTCCTAATTTCCAGGCATCGGCCACACGAATTGCATATTGTTCGATGGTTTCGGGCTGCGTCGATGGTACGATCAATAGTGCGATCTGGCTGCCGTTGCTTGCTTCAAACTGGGCTAATTGCTGCTCAAGTTGACTCGATTCCTGCGTGGATAGCGTATGCGTTAAATCTGTCACCCTTGATTTAAGTGGCGGAATGGCTATTTCCGCACTGACCAGCGCAATAAACCAGCACTGTATTACCAGCAGTAATATGCTGAATGTAGTTAACGCTGTTGATCTCACGCGCTGAAAACTATTCATCGATAAGGAAACAAATCATTATTGTGCTTTAGCAGGCGTACCAAAATCCACTTTGGGGGCAACTGAAATGGCTTGTTCATTTTCCACCGTAAAATTTGGCTTGGTTTGAAATCCGAACAACATTGCGGTTAAATTACTCGGAAACGAGCGTACCGTCACATTATAGTCTTGAACCGCTTTGATATAGCGGTTACGCGCCACGGTAATGCGATTCTCTGTTCCCTCCAATTGCGCTTGCAATTCTCTGAAATTGGCATCCGATTTAAGTTGCGGATAGTTCTCCACGACTACCATCAAGCGCGACAAGGCGTTAGATAATTCCCCCTGAGCCGCTTGGAATTTGGTAAACGCTTCTGGATTATTAACGAGCTCAGGTGTCGCTTGAATACCCGTCACCTTTGAGCGGGCATTGGTCACACCGAGCAAGACGCCTTTTTCCTGCTCTGCAAATCCTTTCACGGTATTGACGAGATTGGGTATCAAATCCGCCCTGCGCTGATATTGATTGACCACTTCTGACCAGCTTGCCTTGATTTGCTCGTCGGTCGATTGCAGCGTGTTATAGCCACACCCTGTCAGTACAAGCGATACAACTGCTACGAGATAACCGAAATATTTTTGCATGCCAGGACTCCTCTCCGATTCGATTGATGCTCTTAAAACTAAAGGAAGCGTTGCTTAAATGCAATCGTTTTATTTAATCATCTACAGTTTGGTTACCCTCGTGCATTATACTGACTGGTACGCAACCCTTTGTATCTCAGCTAAATCATAAACCCATGAAAATCGCTATCATTGGCGCCGGTTGTTCGGGTCTTAGCGCCATTAAACAACTGGCTGCCGCCGACTTAACCGATATCACCTGCTTCGAGAAAACTGATCGGTTGGGTGGAAATTGGGCCTACACCGAAAAACCTGGCTATAGCAGCCTTTATCAAGCTACTCGAACCATTTCGAGCAAAGCGATGTCGCAGTTCAGTGATTTTCCCATGCCGGCTGATTACCCAGATTACCCCAGTCATGAGCAAATCCTAGGCTACTTCCAAGCATATGCTCGGTATTTTGGGTTAGAAAAATTTATTCGATTCAATCTTGGCGTAACACAGGCAGACAAAACATTCGACGATCGTTGGAAACTCACATTAAGTAATGGCACTGAGCAGATCTACGATTATCTGGTCGTTGCCAATGGTCACTTGACCGTTCCGCGGCACCCTGACTGGAAAGATCAGTTCCTTGGTACCTATCTCCATGTACGCGATTATAAGACCAATCGTGGCTTTGAAAACAAGCGTGTACTCGTGGTTGGGGCCGGTAATTCCGGTTGCGATTGCGCTGTGGATATCAGCCGCGTAGCCGCTCAAGTTGATCTTAGTCTGCGCTCTCCGCAATATATCATCCCCAAATATATTATGGAAAATCCCACTGATACCTTTGCTTCAGGTTTTGACTGGTTACCCCAATGGCTCCAGGATGGAATTCAAAAAATGATTCTGCGCTCACAAATTGGGCGTTATCAAGATTATCAATTACCGGAGCCGACTTTTCCGCCGAGGCAAGCTCACCCTACCCTAAATTCTGAATTGTTACCGTGCATGCGCGAGGGAAAAATTAAACCCCGCAAAGCAATAGACCGGATTGTCGATCAAACCGTTTATTTCAGCGATGGATCCGCTGCGCAATACGATATCATCCTCGCAGCCACTGGATATCAAATTGCATTTCCTTTTTTTCCAAAGGGTTTAATAGATTGGGAAACGTCACTCTCCATTCCCCTTTACTTAAGAATGTTTGATCCTCAGCATGCCAATTTATGCTTTATTGGTTTATTACAGCCCCAAGGTTGTCTTTGGAAACTAACCGAAGTGCAAGCGAAATTACTCAGCCTATTATTAACACAACAAATCCAACTTCCCGAAAATTGGCGCTCGCTCGCTTTAACTGAAGGTTCTGATTGGTCAAAACAATTTTTAACCCGACCAAGGCATTCACTGGAAGTACATTACCCTGCTTATCTCAAACAATTGCAGCGCATCATTACTGGAAAAATCCTTCATGATCAATAGTGATAAGGAATCAACCCTTTGCGACTAAGCGCTTTTGATAGCCGTTGATTGGATGCAATAATCCGGGGGCACGAGAACCCGAATTGGTTCTGGGTGAATACTGAATTCAATGGTAGCACCTTCCTCAATATCACGATTGCGGAAATAATCACCATCAACCTGTAAGGGATAAGAAGGATGGTGAAGTGTTAAGGTTATCTGTTTGCCCGAAAAATATTGCAGGGGTAATCCGGCTGGTTTATGTTGCAACATACGAGTCAGCTTAATCCATTCATGCTGATGTTTAGCTTTCGGTAGAAAGCCCAGAACAAGCTCCTGATTGGATGGATTTGCTTCGGGCACAAGCTGTAAATTTCTCGCGTAGGCAGCACTGTTTGCTACAATTAAATATCCCGACTGCTGATCAATCACGGTATTTCCATCGACGATAACCGAAATCACTGGGTGATGCAGTGATACTAGTGCATTTAAACCGCACCAAGCATAGGCCGCATCATTGATTGGCCCTTTACGTTTACCAATGCGCTTGATTGTGAGCGAATCAAACCCCATCGATGCCATGATAAAAAAAGGTTTTTTTCCTTGAATACCTTCACCTGAAATCAATCCATAGTACTGCTCCAGATATTTCCCTGCTGTCATGGCTTGTAATAAATCAGTACATTGCGTAGTCATTCCATAAGATCGTGCAATCAGTGATTCATTTCCACCTGGCACCACATAAACTGGCGTATGGGTTTGACTCAATAAAGGTAGTAGCTTCCTGACCGTTCCATCACCGCCAATCACGACAATTAAATTACTGGCTGCGATATCGGCCACAATGCGCTGATACGATTTCATTTTCTTGGCCGTTTCATAGACCGATACGGAAAAGCGCTGTTTGATGAGAAAATCTTCGAAATCGCTTGCTAATTCAGCGGTGTTGCCTGCACTGGAAATAGGATTGTAAAGAATTAATACTTTTTCAAGTTCACGGATAGTAGTCAAAACTTCCTGCTGCGAAAATGAGCAATCGTTTTTCAATGAAATTGCCTTTAAATGTAGACCGAGTAGTGGAATGAATTCTGGACAAATACGAGTTTAAGTAAGCGTATCCTAGATTTTTTACAAAATCATGTCACAACCCTATTGATTCGCTTCAAGCTAAAAACCCTTCAATGAGAAAAATTGATAGCAGAATTTTTGTAATGCTTATTCATTATTATGAATTTATAAATGCACAGGCTTACGCTAATATATAACGCACGCATCAGAAACTTATCCAATTTAAACTTAGCTGAACTCAGGAATTGCCTATGAAAAAAATAATTCATATTTCTTTATTTGTTACGATCTTTTTCCTTTTCTCTAACCAAGCGGCAGCGAATGACGACTATTTCCAAGATTCGGCTGATAAATTTGCAAATGGGATCATTAATGCAACCACGGGTTGGATCGAATTACCTAAGAATATCGTTTTATTCAGCCAAAAAGAGGGTCCACTTTATGGCTTAACACTCGGTCTCGGTATGGGTGTCATGCATACGGTTGGTCGCAGTTTAGTGGGTATTGCCAATGCGGCTACTTTCTTTATTCCCACCAAACCATCGATAAATCCTTTATATGTCTGGGACGATTTTTCAAAAGAAACAACTTATTGATGCTTTGAATATAGCGGCGAAGCTGCCCGGTGCCGCCTCATCAACCATTTCTCAAACTCAATGATCAAGAAAAGGCCAACGCCCAGCACTAGTATTTTAAGCCAAGCTGCAAGATCGATATCAGCCGTTCCAAACCATTGTTGCATCAAGGGATGGTAGGTAAATAGCAATTGAAGAATCGCCAATAGGCCAATTGCCAATAGCGCATAACGGTTACCAAAAATACCTTGATAAGATAATGCAGAAGCAGATAAATAACGGCAATTGAATAAGTAACAAATTTCACCCATTACTAATGCGTTTACCGCAAGGGTACGGCAAGCTTCTAGGCTCATCCCTTGGGCTTGCCCCGATAGAAATAAAGCCAACCCTCCGATCGTAAGGAACATCGATACTAAAACAATTCGCCAAATCATATACCCAGATAGAATCGATTTACTTGGATCACGCGGTAAATGCTGCATGATGCCTGGTTCTGCTTTCTCAAACGCGAGCGATAAAGAAAGGGTAATCGCCGTCACCATGTTAACCCATAGGATCTGTACCGGAGAAATGGGTAAAGTCATGCCGAGAAGAATTGCGATAACCAGCATGCCGGCTTCTCCGCCATTGGTTGGCATAATGTACATGATCGCTTTACGAATATTATCGTAAACTGTGCGACCTTCTTGGATTGCGCGGGTAATCGAAGCGAAATTATCATCGGTGATAACCATTTCTGCGGCTTCCTTGGCCACTTCCGTTCCTTTCTTTCCCATGGCCACACCAATATCTGCTCGTTTCAATGCAGGCGCATCATTGACACCATCACCTGTCATGGCCACGATTTCGCCTCTCGCTTGTAACGCCTCGACCAATCGTAACTTATGCTCTGGGCTAGCACGTGCAAATACATCTTTTTCCAATACGACAGATTGCAGCGCCACCACATCTATTCGCTCAATTTCCTGACCACTTAGCGATGTTTGCCCATCGCCAATGCCTAACTGCATTCCAATTGCCTGAGCTGTCGTTGCATGATCACCTGTGATCATTTTTACACGGATTCCAGCCGATTGGCACAGGCTTACAGCTCTGATCGCTTCTTCACGCGGCGGGTCGATGATTCCCACTAACCCCAAAATCGTAAATCCACCTAACATTTGTTCAGCGTTCAACGTAGTTTGCTGAATATCGACGCTTTTAGCCGCAAGCGCCAAGACACGCTGCCCTTGCATCGCTGATTCTTGCACTGCTTGTTGCCAGTAGTGTGCAATCAATGGTCGATTGTGATGCCATTCCCCTTCTCTGGAGCACATTGCCAATATCGTTTCAGGTGCTCCTTTAACTAATACCATTGCTACGCCGGTATGCGTCAGATGCAGTGTTGCCATGTAACGATGCTGCGATTCAAACGGTATGGTATCGATTCGCGGTAGTGATTCATGCTCCCGTATCGGTTTAAGGTCCGCTTTTAGCGCCAACGTGATTAATGCACCTTCCGTTGGATCACCTTCCACACACCAATCTTCACCGTGTTGCTTTAGTTGTGCATCATTACATAGCAATCCCGTTCGAATCAGGTCATAGAGTTCTTGATACGTATCAAGGTGAGGATCAAGGAGAATTTCTTGATCATTCTCGCTAAAACCACCTCGAGGTTGGTACCCGACTCCACTGACTTCTAATTGATGATGGGTCGTAGTAACCCGTTGCACGGTCATTTCGTTACGTGTTAACGTGCCCGTTTTATCAGTACATATCACGGTAACTGACCCTAACGCTTCGACTGCGGGTAGACGGCGAATAATCGCATGTTGCTTCGCCATTCGTTGTACACCTAAAGCAAGCGTAATGGTCATGATTGCAGGCAGTCCTTCCGGTATCGCTGCAACTGCAATACCTACAGCCGCAAGAAACATTTCATGGGCACTGTAGCTACCAATCCATAGTCCGTAAGCAAAAATACAGATAGTCAATGCTCCAATCACCATGCTGAGCCAGCGCCCAAAGCTTGCCATTTGCCTTAGCAGCGGTGTTTCCAACGCATTCACTTGTTCCAATAAGCGACTAATCCGACCAATTTCTGTTTGATCACTGGTCGCAACCACAACCCCTGTACCTTGGCCATAAACCACCAACGTACTCGAATAGGCCATATTAAATCGGTCTCCGATTAAAGCTTGCTCAGATACTGCTTCAATGGATTTTTCTACCGCTTCGGATTCGCCAGTAAGCGCCGCTTCTTCGATGCGCAAACTTTTAACGTGAAGTAGCCTCAAATCGGCAGGTACCTTATCCCCAGACTGGAGTAATACGATATCTCCAACTACCAATTCTTCAGCAGGAATTTGTTTGCGTTTGCCATCCCGAAGTACCATTGCATCCAGCGATAGCATGTGTCGAATTGCACTTAATGCTTTTTCTGCTTTGCCTTCTTGTACAAACCCAATGATGGCATTAATGAAAACTACCCCTACGATTACCCCAGTATCAACCCAATGCCCGAGAAATCCAGTGATAAACGCACCAAGCAAAAGCACATAAATCAATACATTATGAAATTGCAGCAAAAACCGCATCAAGCTACTTATCTGACGCGGTGGGGTCAGTCGATTAAGGCCATCGCGTTGCAACCGTATCGCTGCTTCAGCTTGAGAAAGCCCATTTGCTGATGTCTCAAGGCCAGTCATGATTTCTTCAGGCAATTGACTGTGCCAGGAAATATTTGAGCGGTTCTGAGTATCGATCATCTCACCCCTCTTATTTAATGCGTGAATTTATGATAGGTTTAGATTCATACTAAAACTGATGAACTCCATGTTACGCCTCACTACCCTAGATCGAGTCATAATCTACCTTAACGTGATTTACTCGCTTCAGAAAGAAAGGAACTCACCATCACCTCAATAGAATGTTACTGACTGCGCACAACCATAGTATCGCATTCTAGGAGATGCAATAGATTCTCGGCTGTACTTCCAAGCATATTTTTAAGAAATCCACTGCGTCCATTCGTACCAAGAACTACTAGGTCTATCTCCTTGTGACTTACATAATCGTTCAATAGTACTTCCGGGTGACCTTTTTCAATTACACGATCAATGCGTTGGACATCTATTGGATCAAGTGCCATTCTGGCAAGAAAGCTGTCACACTGATCATTGGCAATTTTACTCCATGCTTCGTTTGCCAGTGTACCTCCTCCAAGTCCGACGCCCTCATAAGCATGGAACAATGAATCCCTTCGGCCACATATACTTCAGCATCTATCTTGTCGATTGCCAAATCCATACTTAATCGACGAGCTGCAACTGTTCGATAATCTTCGGAACGTCGCCACGATGGCAAGTCTTGAGTTATCTTTGCGTAGCGAACAGCATAGGCAGGATCTACAGCATGTACCACGAGTAATTTAGCTTTCCAGAATTGGGTTAACTGCACTGCACGATCCGCTGCGCGATCACATCGACTGCTAAGATCAGTGGCAAGTATTAAATTATGAGCGTCAGGATTTTCCATCATATAAAATTCCCCTTCAAAAAATAGTCAGCCTACATTGCTAATCAATAATTCTTCTCAAATTTAGAAGGATTCGACAGTTGGAATTTGAAAAAGATCAACAATCGATTCTCACTTTTTTTAGTACCCAATCTGACTTACCATAGTTGACCAGCTGGGATAAGTTTATATTATACGCACCTCCACCGATGGGTCGTTTTTCGATTTTCTTTAATACCTTAAGAAAAAGCCACAGGTCTGCATCGCTTAGTTTTATGTGCTTGGTATCGTTGTATTTAGCTGTCTCTTCAGATACGCAAGCTGATGAAGGCGGCACGAGTTTTTGGCTACCCGGACAATTTGGCAGTCACGCCGCCACCCTAACTAAACCCGGTTGGTCTCTCACGTTATCTTACCACCATGCTTCTACGAGCACAGCCACAGGCAAAAATTTCGAAATTGGCGGCAGAATTGAAACAGGTGTGCGAAATCAAACTCATTTGTTATTTATTACACCAACGTACACCTTTAGACATTGGCAGCGGCTATACTTACTTCAATACTCAGACCGGACGTGAGTTCTCAGTTGTTGCAGGTTTCACTCACAATTTTAAAAACCACGATACTCAATACCGCAATGGCAATAACTTGCATCTTGATTGGAGCATTTCACAACACTTGTCAAAAAACTGGCATGCCGGATTAGTCGGTTACTTTTATTATCAAATTACTGGAGATAGCGGATCGGGTGCACTCTTAGGCGACTTCAAATCACGCATAAATGGAATTGGCCCGCAAGTGAGTTATCAGTTCATGCTAGGCAAGCGAGAATACCATCTAAATCTCAGAGGTTATAAGGAATTTGGTGCAGAGAATAGGCCAGAAGGCTGGAATGCTTGGATTACGATAACGATCCCACTTGAGGGTCGGTAGTAGTCGAAAATTACGACCAAACAAATGATTACTACTGGAGGATAAGTTTTGCTTAATATTCGTATCAATAAAACTATTTCATACATTATGGAATTGCAACAAGAACTGCATCAAGCTTCGGTGGAGTCAGTCAATTATAACCATCGCGCTTTAGCCTTACCGCTGCTTCAGCTTGAGAAAGCCCATTTGCCGATGTCTCAAGGCTAGTTATAATTTCTTCAAGTGCTTGGCTTTGCCATAGAATGTTTGAGTGGTGCTTAGAATCGATCACGCTACCCTCTTAATTAACTGGTTAAATTATGCTAAGTTTTAAATGTTACGATTTAATCATTTATTGGAGTTTATGATGAACATCATTCGATTTGGTTTATTGGTATTGACAGCCCTTCTCGCGATTATTTCCCATGCTAGCACGCAAGTTCCGTTTGGTAACGAAATTAAAACTGTTAAAAACTATAACCGCGCTACAACACAACTTGCTACTTCTGGTTCGTTGAATGAAGGAAGCGTGCAAGAACTTGCTCAGCACGGATTCAAAACAATTATCGATTTGCGTACTGAAGCTGAAGGTACAGCATCCGAGAAAGATGCCATAGAATCAGCAGGCATGACTTATATTAATATTCCGGTTACCGGCGCAGGAATTGACGCTGAGCAATTAGCTACATTTATTAACGCCTTTGAGCAAGCAGCTACACCGGTTTTATTACATTGTGCGTCGGGTAACC
The DNA here is from genome assembly GCA_008015595.1 of Nitrosomonas sp. Taxonomy (GTDB): domain Bacteria; phylum Pseudomonadota; class Gammaproteobacteria; order Burkholderiales; family Nitrosomonadaceae; genus Nitrosomonas. Next base: position 10,055 of record SSFW01000161.1, read on the forward strand.
GAGCAGGTGCGATGTGGACAACTTATCGATTGCATAAAGGAATTGCTGCCGAGATTGCCTTTGAAGAAGGTCGCACGGCAGGGATGCAGCCGAGTTTAGAAGAGAAAATTAAATTGACCTGTCAGGCAAATAAATCCTGCTAAAAGCCACATACTAGCCTAATGGATCTTCTTTGAACTGTTCTTGAATTTGCTCAATCTCTTCTTGTTGATCAATAAGTGCTTTAACGCAGTCTGTGTCAAGTTTCTCACCAGACATGCGTTCTAGCATTGCAAATGCTTCTTGGTTACTCCATGCTTCTTTATAGGGACGGCGGCTGGTTAAAGCATCGAATACATCTGCAACGGCCACGATTCTAGCCTCAAGCGGTATTGAATTGCCGGATAGTCCGGCAGGATAGCCCTGGCCATTGATACTTTCATGATGAAATTGTGCAATATTTCTCAAAATATCGACATCCGGAATACTATCAAAGCCAAAATTAGCCAACATATTGTCGATCATTTCTCGCCCTTTGGTGGCATGTGTGCGCATGATCGTTTGCTCTTCTTCCGTCAGCTTTCCTGGTTTTAGTAAAATTTGGTCGGGTATACCCAGTTTTCCGATATCGTGTAACGGTGAAAACATAAATACCCGCTCGATATATTCGTCGTCGAGTTGATATTGTTCTGCAAGCGATTTTGCAATGAGTCGCGCATAGCGTGACATGCGATCCAAATGGCTACCGGTTTCCGGATCACGTAAATGAGTCATATGCGACGCAGTTGAAATCGCGGCAACCAATGTTTGAACTGAATTGATTTCATTAATCACCATGAGCGAAATCAAGTGACCATATAAATCTAATTGCTCTAATGTAGTCTCATTAAATGCATCCGTTTCGCTGGAATTAAAAAAAATAAACCCAAAGAATACCCCATTATAAAACATCGGTAATGTGTAACTCGCCGCATACCCTTCACGTCCGATACGCTGAGTATGTTCATGCCGCCCACGTTCTACTGTAACTTTATTCTTAATAATACGAGGATTTCCCTGCTTCATTAATGCTTCCAGTGAGGGCGTATCTTTGATGGTAGTTTGATAATGCGATAAAGGATCTTCCTTGCCACTGCTATGCAGGTAAGTTTTCAATACGGAAGTCTTGGGATCATAAATAGCCACTGCAATGCGCTTAATGAATGGCAAATGGTTATTTAGCACCATATGGGTTTTAACCAATTTTTCCCGCAGTGGGCTCGTTTGATTCAAGCACTCTAAAGTATCATGTCGTTCCAGCATAATGGATAAATAATCAGGCGATTAATTAGAAGTAAAAGCAGCGCGGTCAACATCCACGTGCTTACCATGCCGACATGATAGTCGAATTTATTTTGAGTAATCGTACAAAAAACGACTTAAAAAATAGGTAATTAGCTTATTCAAACTGCTAATCTATATTGAAATGACAAAGTGGGCTCATTGAGCTAGGCATAAGTTGAAATAAAAACACCTTGGCGTTTTGCAAACTTAATTGAAACTAGTCGCATGCTGGCAATCCAACGCTGACTATACCACCGCACTGCCAATACTTGTGTCAATGCTTCAAATTCATGTGCCAGGACACGAATCACTTCCCCTTCACGTACCATAGCTTCCAGTTCAAGACTCATCCCACTATCTGAAATATTACGTAATTTAGCTGGTAACGGCCCCCCTTCTTGAGTCACATGTACGATCACCGATTGAGATCGTTGCACACGGGGTAATCGCCGCCGCCCAAACAATTCCTTACCCATTTTAGCGGGTATCGGTGGTGGCGCTAACGGACATCCGCAAGAACGGCAACACGTTTCAGGTCCAATCTCTAATGGCAAAGGTGTCGTACAAAACAAGCAGACTGATAGATTAAATGAACAATCAGCCCGTTGATGGGGTGCATTGGTATGTTTTTTTTCTTGTGTTGTTTGCGTGAAGCGATTGGAGGAAGTTTTTCTTGCTGTCTTGGGTAAATTTGACTCGATTTTCCGATCATAAGCCGCACGTTTGGCTGGATCGCTCAGCACTTCCCAAGCTTGATTGATGAGGGCAGCAACTTCATGATTCCCCCCCATATCAGGATGCATTTTCAGCGGTCCCATCATCGCGCGATAGCTTGCACGAATGATTTCCAGCGGTGCATCAGGTTGAACATGCAAAATACGGTAGTAATTTCGACGATTATTTTTCATTTTTTTGATATCGGACGCCATCAGCTTGGCTTAAATAAATCCTCCTGGTTACTTTAGTTACTTCTTTATACGAAATAGTGATAATCAAATGAATTAATATTATTTTTAAATATAAAGAATGATTGATAAAGTGTGCATCCATTCGAAAGCAAATAGAACAAATACACAACAATCAAATTTGCCAATTATTGCCTAAACCAAGATCAAGAAAACACAATGAAGATAATAAAAAATAGCTTTCGTTACATTTATGTACTAATAGGAGAATTATTTATTCTCCTATTAATCAGTATTATCAAATTCAGATTTCTAGTATTTTTGCCATTGATTAATGGAATATTTAAGCGTTATTTTATATTTAAGCAATTTTTAGCAAAATGCAAAGTATTGATAACGCTGACAAGCTTATTGGCAATTACCCCACTCTGGCTTAGCGAAGTCCACGCTAATATTCAAGACACGATTAAAATAGCGGGTAGTGGCGTCTATGATAAATGGTCGATCGAACCTACAAAACCATCTAAATCCGCACCTGCAATTAAGCCTAATAGTAGTCAACAAGAAAAATGGACAATCAAACCGGTTGAATCACCTGCTCCTGCCGTTGCAGTGGCTAAACCACAGGAAACGAAACCATCCACAAGCTACCATCGTCGTTCAGACAGCTACGCTACCAATCCGGAATCTGACCCACCGCGCTACGTTCGACGTTTAAGCGATATCGGTGTCGCAGCATTCAAAGATATCACTTGGTTAGATGTCGGGTTAGAACACCGTACCCGCTACGAATGGCGCAATGAAGATATTCGGCGTATTGAAGGGGGGGAAGATAATCCAATTTTTCTACGTAACCGCGCTTGGATTGGTATCAAAGATATATTAGATCCGTTCCGGTTTGCAGTCGAATTTCAAGATTCACGCGTCTACAACAATAAACACGCGATTACCGACCAGGAAAGAAATGAGTACGATCTCATCAATGCGTATGGTGAATTGCATTTCAAAAAGGGGCTTGGTGTTGATGATCGCGGCCAAGACCGTCCCATTCGCTTCCGAGTTGGGCGTTTCGCTTACGAAACCACAGATCGACGTTTTATTGCACGCAACGAATGGCGCAATACCACGAACTCATTTGAAGGTTTTCGTTTGACACTAGGTCGAGAAGCCAATGATTGGGAGCTTGATCTGTTTGGAATGATGCCTGTTAGACGGTTACAAACCAAATTTGATAAAGCCAATGAAAATTTATGGTTTGCTGGTGCGATCGGCACTTGGCGCAAGTGGTCTGATTATGTCACGTTTCAACCTTACTATAAGGTTCAGATTCAAGAAGCTGATCCTAATGGCTTTACTGCAACCAATCGCTTGGATCGTGAAATCCATATGCCAGGATTCCGCGCTTATGGCCGGCTAGGGATTCCAGGGCAAACCTATATCTTAGAGTTTGATGCAAGCTACAACCAGCAACTCGGTTTCAGTGGCCCTTTAAAACAAGATGCGCATGGTTATACCATCGAAATTGGCCGTACCTTCGATCATCCTTGGAAACCACGGATCAGCACCTTCTATGGCTATGCATCGGGCGATCGTGACCCTAATGATGGTGAAGATAACCGCTTTGACCGCTTCTTTGGATTTGCGCGCCCTTGGTCGGCTGATCATTATGTCATCTACGAAAACTTGAAAGCACCTAAAATCCGCTTTGAATTTCAACCTACCCCAATACTCGGGTTTGAAATGGGGTATGGTGCTTACTGGTTAGCAAGCGGCACCGATCGTATGTTCGATATTCTCGATGGCAATATCAGCAATACGATCAAAGATCCAGGATTTAATCGGGATCGTACCGGAAAAAGTGGGGATTTTGGCGGACATGCGCTCGAAGGCCGTATCCGCTTTCAGCCTACACCAAGAATTCAAACGATATTGGGTTATACCCATTTCACAGCAGGTGAATTCGTAAAAAATCGGATTGCAGCTAGCCCATCTTGCGCCGATGGCCATGCGCACCCTTGCGTCGACCGTCGCTCAGGCAATACCGATTTCTTATATTTTGAAGTACTTATTAGCCTACTTTAATTCTCAACAAAATTTTAATCATCAATTTGAATCGAAAGGAAAAACTATGAAATTACAAACTTGGTTCACCGTATTGTTCATCATTACAAGCTTATCCATCGTTGGGCCCGCTCGTGCTGATAAAACCCTACTAAATGTTTCTTATGATCCGACTAGAGAGTTCTTTCAAGAATTTAATGTCGCATTTAGCAAATATTGGTCAGCAAACGGTGGTGAAAAAATAACTATCCAACAATCGCATGGCGGCTCCGGTAAACAAGCACGTTCAGTAATCGATGGTTTAGCGGCTGACGTTGTAACACTCGCGTTAGCCGGCGATATCGATGCCATTGCCGAACATGGAAAACTATTACCCGAAAATTGGCAGACTCGTCTACCTAAAAACAGTTCACCCTACACATCCACCATCGTTTTCTTAGTGCGTAAAGGTAACCCCAAAGGAATCAAAGATTGGCACGATTTGGCGAATGGTTGTGTTGCAGTCATTACACCCAATCCCAAAACATCCGGAGGCGCACGTTGGAATTACTTAGCTGCTTGGGAGTTTGGTAAGCATTACTTCGGTGAAACGCGCGTACAAGAATTTGTATCCGATATTTATAAAAATGTCCCGGTACTCGATTCAGGTGCACGCGGCTCAACCACTACATTCGTAGAACGCGGCATTGGTGATGTCCTCATCGCGTGGGAAAATGAGGCCTATCTGGCACTCAAGGAGTATGGCAATGATAAATTTGAGATTATCGTTCCTTCCGTCAGTGTTTTAGCAGAGCCTCCAGTTGCAATCATCGACAAAGTGGTCGACAAAAAAGGTACTCGGGTAATCGCTGAAGCCTATCTCAATTATCTTTACTCGGAAGAAGCCCAACACATCGCAGCTAAGCATTATTTTCGTCCCAGCGACGAAACTATCGCAGCTCAATACGCGCAGCAATTCACTAAAGTGAAATTATTCAAAATAAGCGATACCTTCGGTAACTGGAAAAATATTCATCAAATCCATTTCAGTGATGGCGGCATCTTCGATCAAATTTATCTGAAATAGCCTATTGCCAGATGATTCTAGATTTATCCAATAATCTTCGGATAGTTCAAAAATGAGCCAATTTAAACAACATAGCGTATTACCTGGATTCAATCTGGCAATCGGCTTCACTCTGCTTTATCTGAGCTTAGTTGTACTCATTCCTCTTTCTGCTGCATTTATTCGTGCTACAGAACTAACCTGGTCTGAATTCTGGACGGTTGTCATCACCCTTCGTGTGCTGGATTCATATCGCCTGACCTTTGGGGCTTCCTTTATCGCTGCGCTAATCAATGCCATATTCGGTTTGCTCGTTGCATGGATTCTCGTGCGCTATCAGTTCACCGGTAAAAAAATCATTGATGCCCTGATCGATCTTCCGTTTGCGCTACCGACCGCCGTTGCAGGCATAACGCTAACAGCGCTTTATGCAGGCAATGGTTGGTTTGGTCAATTTCTAGAACCGCTCGGCATCAAAGTAGCCTATACGCCAATCGGTGTTTTCGTTGCGCTTACTTTCATTGGACTCCCCTTTGTTGTTCGCACCGTACAACCGGTATTGGAAGATATCGAGACAGAACTTGAGGAAGCCGCAGCGATGTTAGGCGCAAGTCGGCTACAAACGTTCGTTCGGATTATTTTCCCAACGATTCTACCGGCATTGATGACCGGATTTGCCTTGGCTTTTGCTCGCGCTATCGGTGAATACGGTTCAGTCATTTTCATCGCTGGAAACATGCCCATGGTTTCAGAAATCACCCCACTACTGATCATTACCAAGCTTGAGCAATATGATTACGCGGGTGCTACCGCAATTGCTGTCGTGATGCTCGTCACTTCTTTTGTGCTCTTACTTATTATTAATCTACTGCAATGGTGGGGACGCCGTCGCAATGCACTGATATAAATGGATATGGCTTCGATAACTGCTAGTTCTTCTCATTCCCCTAGTCGCACTCGAATTACTCAAGAACCGCGATGGGTTCGCTACACACTGATTACGATTGCGCTCACATTTCTCGCACTATTTCTATTTGTGCCGCTCATTTCCGTTTTTTATGAAGCCCTTAAAAAGGGGGTTGCGGTTTATATTGCAGCGATCAGCGATCCCGATGCACTCGCTGCGATCAAACTTACGTTAACTGCAACCGCCATTGCAGTGCCACTTAATCTCATTTTTGGCGTTGCTGCCGCCTGGGCCATTACCAAATTTGAATTCAAAGGTAAGAACGTCCTGATCACCTTGATCGATCTGCCATTCTCAGTTTCACCGGTTATTGCTGGCCTAATCTTTGTGCTCGTTTTTGGAATGCAAGGTTGGCTAGGCCCTTGGTTAGCCGAACACGATATCAGAATCATCTTCGCAGTTCCCGGCATTGTGCTCGCTACGCTCTTCATTACCGTTCCCTTCATTGCACGCGAACTCATTCCACTCATGCAAGCCCAAGGTACCGAGGAAGAACTAGCCGCTGTCACTTTGGGGGCTAATGGCTGGCAGCTCTTCTGGCGCGTCACGTTACCCAATATTAAATGGGGGCTGCTATATGGCGTCATTCTCTGTAATGCCCGTGCAATGGGTGAATTTGGTGCAGTTTCTGTGGTATCCGGGCATATTCGTGGCAGCACCAATACCTTACCGCTGCACGTCGAAATTTTATACAACGAATACAATTTTGCTGCAGCGTTTGCGGTCGCTTCGCTGTTAGCGCTACTGGCGCTGATCACACTAGCTATCAAAACAGGGATTGAATCAAAAGTTTCTCAACAAAAAGGCCCCAATCATGAGCATTGAAATACGAAACCTCAATAAACGATTTGGCTCATTTACTGCGCTCAATAACGTTAGCCTGGATATCCAACCGGGTGAATTATTGGCTTTGCTAGGCCCATCAGGATCAGGTAAAACCACCCTGCTACGCGTCATTGCGGGTCTAGAAACGGTTGATTCTGGACAGGTGCTATTCAATAATGAAGACGCGACGCATCAACACATCCATGAAAGGCAGGTTGGATTTGTTTTTCAACACTATGCGTTATTTCGCAACATGACCATTTTTGAGAATGTCGCGTTTGGTCTGCGCGTGCGCCCAAAATCGGTTCGTCCCGATAACGAAGAAATTAATAAACGAGTGACGGATCTGCTCAAATTAGTCCAGCTTGATTGGTTAGGAGATCGTTATCCGCACCAGCTCTCTGGAGGACAACGTCAACGTATTGCCCTAGCGCGTGCGCTCGCGGTTGAACCCAAAGTATTATTACTCGATGAACCGTTTGGCGCGCTCGATGCTAAAGTACGTAAAGAATTACGAACCTGGCTAAGAAGATTGCATGATGACATGCATATCACCAGTATTTTCGTGACCCACGACCAGGAAGAAGCACTCGAAGTATCCGATCGGGTTGTGGTCATGAACGAGGGGCGGATTGAACAAATTGCAACACCCGACGAAGTCTATGAAAAGCCAGCAAATCCTTTTGTTTATGAATTTTTAGGGCATGTCAATTTGTTTCATGGCCGCGTTCACAAAGGTCGTGCTTGGATTGGCGATATCGAGATCGACGCACCCGATCATGCTGAGGCAGAAGATTTAGCAGCCGTGGCTTATGTGCGCCCACACGATATCGAAGTAGACCGAGAACCCAATGGAGAATCGGCACTTGCTGCACAGATCGTGCATATTCTATCGGTCGGGCCTATTGTCCGACTTGAACTCGCACGTGAAGAAAATCAAGGTAAAAATTTGATTCAGGTAGAAATCAGCAAAGAACGCTTTCGTGGATTACAGTTGGAAAAAGGTGATCGAGTTTACATCAAACCGCGCCGACTGGATTTGTTTCCCCATTTGACACACTGAGTCCCTTATAATAGCCGTTTGGTTAAATACGCTATTCAAGCAGCTAGTTCATTCGCAATCATCTCAGCCTGTTTCAGCACCATTTCAGTTGCCAGTAATTGCATATCCGGTGGATAGCCGAATTGCCGTAGTGTGCGTTTTACGATCACTTTCAACTTGGCTTTCACGCTCTCCTTGATGGTCCAATCGATCGAGGCGTTTTGCCGCACTCGCTGCGTCAG
>SSFW01000142.1 GCA_008015595.1 Nitrosomonas sp.
CTTGTTCTGCTGCCCGATAAAACCATGCAGCAGCTGATTCTAAATCAAAATCAAGAATTTTTCCGGATGCGTCCCTTGAAATCGCATGTCCTGTATAAAATAGCGTGCCCAGACCATTTTGTGCTTCTGCATTACCTGCGCTTGCATCTTCACGTAATTTTATACAGGACATGCGATTTCAAGGGACGCATCCGGAAAAATTCTTGATTTTGATTTAGAATCAGCTGCTGCATGGTTTTATCGGGCAGCAGAACAAGGGCATGCAGGAGCGCAATTTAACCTTGGGCTCATGTATGCAGAAGGTCAGGGTGTCCCAAAAGACTCAGCCAAAGCGGTAGAATTATTTACTAAAGCTGCTGAGCAAGGAAATGTCGATGCTCAAAATAACTTGGGTGTTATGTATTTTGTTGGTGAAGGTGTTTCGAGAGATGTCAATAAGGCGAAGCAATGGTTTGAGAAGGCAGCTGCTCAAGGGAATGAAGAAGCCAAAGGAAATCTCGAAGCGTTACAAAATGCAGGTAGTTAATCAATCAAACCGGTTATAGATAACGATTTCTTCTAAGGGTAACTGACCACCTCGTGGCCATGCAGGCTTTGTTTCTTTACCAATTACTACAAACATTGCGATGACATGGTCACTGGGCAAATGGATTAATTCACTCACTGCTTCAAAATCAAACCCATCCATAGGACAAGAAGCGTATCCCATCCCTTGAGCTGCAAGCATTAAGGTCATTGCTGCCATTCCACAAGAGCGCATGGCTTCATCACGTTCGACTTGGGAATGCTCTCGGTAATAGTGATCAATCGCTGGGATAATATAATCTCTGATGGATTGAGGTGCATTCTTCCAGTAACGTTCAGGTTGTTTTTCCCAAGATTTCAGGTCTGCTGTAAGAATGATTAATAAAGAAGCATCAGTAACTTGGGCTTGACCCCATGAAACAGCACGTATCTTTTTTCTTAGCGCTTTATCTTGGATTACAACGAAACGCCAGTTTTGGATGTTAAAGGCTGTTGGTGAGCAGATTGCTAATGAGAGAAGTTGCTCAATCTCGGTATCAGATAGAATGTGATTGGAATCAAATGATTTGATTGCTCTGCGAGATTTTATTGCCGTGATTATGTCCATTTGTAACTATCCAATCATAGAAGAATTATTAAAATAAATCTTACCTTGACGAGTTTCGCTACCCTGACTACCATAAGGCCAGGAGAGCAGTCCTATCGTTTGTCTGTTTTCTGTGAATTCATTACTTACATTTTAAGGATTAATTATGTCACAGTTTAAAAAAACGTTATTATGTAGCCTCGTTTCAGTCTTTGTTTCAGGGTTGGTAGTTGGTCAAGCTTCTGCGGGCCAGCATGATGGGCATCATGGTCATCATAAGACTTATGCTCATTTTAATAAAGATGGAGAATTATTAACGCCTAAAAATTATCGGGAATGGATTTTTGTTGGTTCTCCTGTAACACCCAAAGATATGAATGATGGCAACCCTGCATTTCCTGAGTTCCATAATGTCTATATTGATCCAACAAGTTGGGCACACTGGAAACAAACCGGAACTTTCCGAGATGGCACGATTATCGTTAAAGAAATGGTGAGTGTCGGTACCAAAGAATCTTCTAGTGGAAATGGTTATTTCCAAGGTGAATTCTTGGGCATTGCTGCGACGGTAAAAGATTCCAAACGCTTTGCAAATAGTCCTAATAATTGGGCTTATTTTGGTTTTGCGAGCTATGAGAGCGCAAGTGCAGCAGCTCAACCCGATGATGCATGTGCTGCATGCCATAAAGCCAATGCAGCTGAGGATAATGTATTTACCCAGCACTATCCTGTATTGCGTGCAGGCAAAGCCAAGAAGTGATCTAATTATTGACCATGCTCATGGGATCCAAAGTGGTGAAAATCTACTCATAAAGATCTCATGTTAATGCCAAGTATTGCTAGAGGGCACATTCTTTTTAGTGATTAATAAAAAGAAGTTGCCCTTTAGTTTTTTGAAGTAAGAAAATGAATAGCTGTGCTTTTGACCAAGAGTTTATTACAAAATGAGTAATCATCAATCATCCACTGGAAAAATTATAGCGCCTGAGTTGGAAACAATCGGTTGGTTAAATTCTGCCGAGCCCATAACACTTGCTTCACTGAGAGGAAAGGTGGTGTTAATACATGCTTTCCAAATGCTTTGTCCGGGTTGTGTCCAACATGGTATTCCTCAAACCAAGAAAATTTTTGAGGAGTTTGATCCTAGTAAGGTTGCTGTGCTTGGGTTGCATACCGTGTTTGAGCATCATGCCGTAATGGGACGCGATGCATTAGAAGTATTTGCTTATGAATACCGTTTAAGTTTTCCAATAGGAATCGATAAACCGAATGAACACCATGTTATTCCTCATACCATGATGACATACCAAATGCAGGGGACTCCAACAACCATTCTAATTGATAAAACGGGTCACCTTCGCATGCATAAATTTGGCCATGTTACGGACTTTGTACTAGGTCTTTCGATTGGTACTTTATTAGCTGAAGTTGATGATGAGAGTGAGTTGGCGTCTCTGAGTCAGCAACAAAATCAAAAAAATTTACAATCAGGTGCTTGTGGTCCGGATGAATGCGCAGTTTGATATCGGTAATCGATGAAAAATAAAAGCCAGAAGTTATCTGGCTTTTATTATTTAATATCTGAAAAAGTAAGGTGTTTTGATTGTATCGCTACAACTTTATTCCTTAGTGTTTTTCAATTATTCAATGACATTCAAAGAACCAGGTAAGTGGATATTTTTAGGATGTAATTGGCACCAAATGGTGAAAGCACCTGCTTTATCAGCTACAAAAGAAATTGTTTTAGTTTCGCCCGCTTTAATGACTTCCTGAATTCCATAACCGTCGATAGTGAAACCTTCACTAATCGGAGATTTGTTTTCTACGGTAATTTTGACAGATGTGCCTTTGTGCACAGTTAATGTTTCAGGTTCATTGAGCACATTGAAGGCACGGATATTTTTAACGGTTACGCCTTCAACATTGAGTTCTGGAATCGTTGTATCATAGGCATTAATAACAACCGTGAAGTTTTGCTCTCCAGCTTGTACATTAGCAACGGCTAATCCCAATACGATACTTGCACATAACGCTTTGAATAGTTTCATATACCCTCCATAGAATATTTTTTATAAATAGTTAATTTAAGTTTGTTACTTACGCTTCTCAATGAAGCGTATCTAATACCTAACATAAGATAAATGAGAATAGCAATTAATCGCAGTTAAATATTAGGCTGAGAATTATAGCGCAAGATTTTATTCATCGTTATATTTCTCTATAATTTTCCTAAGCTTAAATCAATAAGTTTGTCATATGGATCATCTATCGACAGCGTCACTCAATGCTCACACTTTATTGAGTGTGTCTGAGTTAAACAGCTATGCGAGAGCGCTGCTAGAATTATCATTTCCCTTGCTATGGATTCGGGGTGAAGTTTCAAATTTAAAACAATATCCATCGGGCCATTGGTATTTTTTACTAAAAGATAAGGATGCCCAAATTCGGTGTGTAATGTTTCGACAAAAGAATCAATGGCTAGATTGGTCACTTCGAGATGGTATGCAAATTGAAGTTCAGGCACTTGTAACCTTGTATGAAGCAAGAGGCGAATTTCAGCTTAATGTTGAACATATCCGACAAGCTGGTTTGGGGAATTTATATGAAGCTTTCGAAAAATTAAAATCAAAATTACAAGCTGCAGGCATCTTTGATGCCATTCATAAAAAAAATATTCCGGAGTTTCCTAAGCGGATTGGCGTTATTACATCGCTAAATACTGCTGCATTGTATGACATTCTTTCGACATTACGTCATCGCATGCCTTCTTTACCGATCATTATTTACCCAACCCCAGTACAAGGAAAGGACGCAGCGAAATCAATCGTGACTATGATCGAGTTAGCAGGAAAACGGGCAGAATGCGATGTACTATTACTTTGTCGGGGTGGCGGCTCAATCGAAGATCTTTGGGCCTTTAATGAAGAAATTGTTGCCTATGCTATTTTTCATAGCGTAATTCCGATTGTGACGGGTATTGGACATGAAACTGATTTCACTATTGCTGATTTTGTCGCAGACAAACGTGCGCCTACCCCAACTGGGGCAGCACAGATTGTTTCTCCTGATACTCAAGAGATAGCGAAGCATTTAAATCATTTATATCACCGAATAGAACGTGCTTATAAGCATGAGATAGAACGTCGTATGCAAACACTAGATTTGTTATGCCATCGCTTAATTGATCCTCGGGAGTCGATCAAACATCAAGTTAATCGCTTACAGTATTTACGTGAGAAACTATTATTTTGCTGGAGCAGGAAAATTGAAAAAATGGATTCTGAAAATAGACATTTACAACGAAGATTCTTCAGCAGTGCACCTAACCTTGAGCATATGCTTAATCAGCAATTTGAAAGATCTTCAAAATTGCATAAAGCAATAAATTATTATCTAGAACGTCAAGGGACGAAGCTTGTTCACTATCAAACCCAGCTCACACATCTTAATCCTAAATCTGTATTGCAACGGGGCTATAGCATCACTTCTAATGTTGAAGGTAAAATTTTACGGGATAGTAGTCAGATCAATATCGATGATTCAATCCAAGTTACTTTAGCTGAGGGTTGGGTAAAGGCTAAGGTGAGTGATGCCGGGTAATAGAATCAATGGACTTTTCAGTTGGGGTAGTGCAGACTGACGAGCTTTATAATCAATCGTTTATTTTAGAAATTATTAGGATCAAGATGTCACGTTTATTCCTTGCTCTGGGAGCGATCAATGCTTTCCTTTGTGTGCTACTGGGTGCGATTGGCGCTCACATCCTTAAGCAGAAGTTTTCTGGTGAACTATTCAATACGTTCCAGACTGGCTTGCAATATCATTTTTATCACGCATTGGGTTTGATTTTGATTGGGGTCTTGTTATTTCACTTACCTCAATCGAAGTTAGTGAAACTGTCAGGTTGGGTGATGCTGACCGGGATATTGTTTTTCTCTGGCACACTTTACATTGTCAGCTTTACCGAAATGCGATCACTAGGGATGGTTGCTCCAATTGGCGGTTTATCGTTAATGAGCGCTTGGCTAATTCTTGCCTATGCCATTTGGTCTGAAAAATGAAGTGAATGCAACGTTAGCAATATAAATTTTTGATTGTAGGATGGATGATTTAATTTTTTTTGCCACGTGCCCGCGCGGTCTCGAGTCGGTACTTGCAACCGAATTAGCGCAGTTAAGTGGTACATCGATCGAAGTCGTACAAGGTGGCGTTGTTTTTCGCGGTAGTTGGCAAACTTGCTATCGCGTCAATCTAGAAAGTCGTATTGCTAGTCGTATACTCTGGCGGATAGCACAACAAAATTATCGTAGTGAAGCGGATATTTATCGTATTACGTTTCAATTACCTTGGCAGACATGGTTTTCTCCTAAATTAACGATTCGTGTAAAAGTAAGTGCCATTAAATGCGCACTGCGCAGTCTTGATTTTGTTACACTCAAAATAAAAGATGCAGTTTGTGACAAGTTTAGGAAAATAAAAAATACCCGGCCAGACGTGGATACAGCGAATCCTGACATCCGAATTCATGGTTTTCTTGATCAACAGCAATTGACATTGTATTTGGATACTTCCGGCGAAGCATTATTTAAACGCAATCTAAGGAAGAGTTCTGGGAACGCACCCATTAGAGAAAATCTGGCTGCAGGTATTCTTGCTTTAACGGGCTGGGAACCAGGTGTCCCCTTATTGGATCCTATGTGCGGTAGTGGTACTTTTCTCATGGAAGCGGCGCAAATCAGTAGTCGTATTGCGCCAGGTATTAACCGCCATTTTGCTTTTGAACAATTTACGCTTTTTGATTCTTCAGTATGGAAGCAATTAAAAGAAGCTGCGTTGAATTGGCAGCTACCGTGCACATCTCAGCTTATTTTTGGCAGTGATTTATCCGGATATGCGATTGCTGATGCACGTGAAAATTTGATTTCTAATCACTTGGCTGAAATCGTTCAACTTAAGCAAGCCAATATACTTGAGATCAGCCCACCCCATCAGCTTGGGGGCATTATTGTCATGAACCCCCCTTATGGTGTGCGCATGAGTGAACAGCAGTTACTTGCCGATTTTTATCCTAAATTAGGGGATCGGCTTAAAAAGAAATTTAGCGGTTGGTGCGCTTATATTTTGACAGCAGATCCATCATTACCTAAATTAATTCGATTGAATCCTTCGCGTCGCACCCCTCTATTTAATGGTGCATTAGAATGTCGCTTACTCGAATACCGAATGGTAGAAGGTAGTATGCGTAAAGGAGAGCCCCGTTCTTCTGATTCTGTACCAGCAGATTTGGCTGTGATTTCCTCTGATCAATAATTCTCATTAGTTAGATATGCCTATTATTTTTTTATTAATTTTTCTGGGTTGTGCAGGATTGATTGGTTATGCAATATATCTGCAATTATTTGAAGACTTACTGCCGTGCCCATTGTGTGTAGCACAACGCATTGCTTATTGGGTAATAGGAATAACAGCGCTACTGGCTTATTTTAACCAAACAAGATCAGCTATTCTAAAGATTTGCCGCGGGTTGGTTATTTTTTTTGCAATGATGGGTGCAGTGATTGCTGGTCGACACGCATGGTTGATTCGTTTTCCTGAGTCATTCGAATGTGGTATTAGTCCTGAAGAGGTTTTTTTGAATGCATTACCACTTGCGCAATGGTGGCCTACGATGTTTGAAGCGAATGGCGATTGTGCAGATACCAGTTGGAAATTTTTATTTCTCACGATTCCTGATTGGTCACTCATCACATTTATGCTCATCGGTATTACTGCTTTGCTTTCAGGGTTGAAACGTAAATAGTGTTTGTTCTATTGGGATGGGTTGAAGATAAATAAAACTTATGTCACCATTGCTTTGCGCTAAATTTTCAATGAATTATTTTAGTTTTTAATCTTTAAGTTTGTTTCGTTTTATTTCTATATCCTGAAAATTAAATTTCGGAATAGGAATGGTATTAGCAGTAAATGCTTTATGAGCTCCTTTTGGGGCCAATATGTACACAATCAATCATAATAAAACAATAGAGATTGTTAATTTTTTATTAGAACGTTATTGCTCGTTAGGTTATCCGGTTGATATTAAAGAAACGACCAAAGTTCTAAGTCTTAGTAAAGATGATGTGCTTATTTCAGGTGTTTGCATAGACAACGCAACTGATGGCAGGATATTCCCCTATACAGTGATGGATAATTTCTTAGAAGAGCTGATGTGTGGAGAATCTTGTTGTTCGGTTGGACGATTTGTTGGAAATAGTAAAATGACATTGAAAGATATTGTTTTTTTCTGGTCCTATATCCATCAATTTATGTTATCTGAAGGTATTACACGCTTGCTAAGTACAGCTACCGAGAGACATGCTAGGCATTATTCTAACTTGCTCAATTGGGAAATCTACTCGGCACCGATCTATATTCCTGAGTACAGAGTTAGAGCCCGTCTTCTGAAATATGATTTGAAACAATTCTAATTGATGGATTCGTTAGATTCAGTTAGTGGTAGACCTACTGAATCTGATGGCCCATTAAATTACCTTTCTTCTAACCAAGTAACGAAAAAATTGTAATTGGGTGATACTGAAGCAAGCGCATTGTTCAATGGCTTGCCTCTTCAGTTATAGTGAAATTTTTTTAAACTCCGATTACTTTTGCTCCATCTTGCTGATAAATGAATTAGCCTCGTTAATGGATTTTTCCATCGATGAAATCAAAGTACTTACGTCAGATTGTAGCGTTCCTAATTCACCCTTAAGAGAAGCAATCGCTTTTGCGTTCAAATTATGCTTAAGAAACATGACTTGATCTTTGAATACAGCGAGAACGGGTTGTATTTTTGTTTCCGCTTGCTTCATGGTATTAATCAATTGTTTATAATGTGAACGTGTTGCTGTTAGCTTTTGCTGACTACTACTTTTCATAGCTTGATTCGTATACTGTGCGATTTCCTGCTCCCATTCATTGAATAACGCTTGCGAAACATCTTCAATATCACTGATTCGATCACGAACTTCTGCTGCTTTTGCAACACTCGATTCATATTCATCATTAAGTTTCTTATAAGTCGCTTCGAGATCTCCACCTTTAAAGTTGGTCACTGCGGTGAAATGTTCCAAAGCCGATTTGAATTGCTCTTTGGTTTCTTCTTGAGTATCACGTGCTTTTTCGACGCGATGAACAAGAACGTCGCGCTTGGGAATACCAATTTTTTCAAGTCCACTGTAGTACATAGTTGAACAAGCAGTTAGGGTTAATAACAACCCATATGTAAACCATGTTGACCAACGAAATAACTGACGCATAAAATTCTCCCAAAGATAAGATTATTTATAATGTAATTGTTAACGAACAATACCTCTACGAAAAAGTTTCCAAATGATTTTATAACCTAAGAGGATAGGATGGCGTCTCAGCATCGGGGTCACTTCAATCCGAACACCGGTATGACGTTCTATTTTCCATGCCGCATAATCTGCACAATCGCGAAACGTCAGTGTGGCTTTACCTAGACGTAGAATAGAAAGAATTCGCCCTTGCCATCGTCTCAACCACCACTGAAATTTTGTCAGGTTATTTTTGAATCGCGTTGAGCGGATATGATAAGAATGTGGAGATTCAGATTTTTCCATCATATCTTGCAACGCGGGAAGTGCAGCGGCGGTTAGGCGGGTATATTCATTTAAACTGAGTTGAGTCAATTTTTGAGCCCGTGTTTGCTTTTCAGTACGCAACTCGGCTGCATACGTTAGCATTAAGCCATTGGTCCAAATTGCTTCCACTGGTAAAGTATTTTCTGGTTGTGCGGATAGCGTTGTTCTCAGGAATTTAACAACTGACTGTGCTAAAGCTGTATTGATTCTTTGGCGAATGATTTCATCTCGAGCAGAGAGAATACGTGAGGGTTGGGCAAATCGTGCCCAAATGTAAGGATGAAACCAATCGCTAGCTGCTTTTTCAAAATGGCTGGTTGTGAGCACAGCATATTTAGAACGGTAAATTTTTTCTTGGTAATTGACTTCAAGATAGAATACATTCGGGGGTAAGACGCGATTAAAGAACCGGAGATAGTGTTCTGCATAAGCATTCTGATAATCATCAACGAGTACATAAAAATCAGCGACACCCTCAGCCAAATCCGTTGTATGCAGGCAAGAACCATATAATAGAATGGCATCCAATGAATCCCCGAAGCGTTGTTTGAGTGCTGACACGAAAGCGTCAAATTCAATAGAGACAGCTTGGGCGCTGAGTACAGCCATTTCTTCAATCAGTGCCGGTGGTAATTGCGGAGACTTCATGCTAGTTTCATTCATCACAAATTTTAACCTCAGAGTATGAGAAATTTAACCATTTCTTTGGCTGAAATTTTGAGCGGCCCTTGCTGGCTAGATGCGTAAAAAAGTTCACCATCCACAATGTATTCATCGTCAAGTAGTAATTCGAGTGATTCGGTATTGTAGCTTAGATAGCCGTGCTCTTTTTTAAGGGATCGACCTTGTTTTAGGATGATTTTTAACATAGCGAGCCAAAATCGAGTACAGTGTTGCGCTACAAATGTCGCATGTAGGGATGCTTTTTCTTGCCCCCAATAGGGGTGTATCCCCATCAAGATGCGATCTAATGTACTGATCATGGCTAGTAAGTAGGGTTGTGACCGATTAGCTTCATTTGTATGTGGTAACATGATCTGTACCGGTGCCCAAGTTGGATGAGGGCGCCCCAAAAAAGTGCCAATCAAAGAGCGAAGTACGATGATAGTTGTAAAAATATTACCGGTGATGCCAATTTGCTTGATGCGGCTGCGCGAAAATTTCACACCTCTTGCAATCAGCCCTAATCCGAGGAACATGCCATATAGAGTTGGTTGGCCTGTTTGTTCGATACGCATCACTGCTTTATTGATTATTTTGAGTGCTGAATTGTTTGTGGGTTGATTTAAATGCTGTTTGAGACGCTCCAGGATTAGGTTCGGTTTATCATGAATTCCCAGATCAAAGGCTGTCATGTTGGTTGTTCCCCCCGGGATAATCGAGATGGAAGGCCATTGACTCGTTGGAAGTCTTGAAAAAATACGCGTGAAAACACCTTGAATTGTTCCATCACCGCCAATAATGATGAGCCACTCTATTTTAGATTGAATGAGCGCATTCACTGCGTTATCGAAATCATCAACCGTTGATATTTCCCACTGTAAAACTTCAGGTAATTCGCTCAGGATAGTCGATATCGCATGGTGGTGTTTCCGCGCTAAACCACCTAATGGGTTATAAATGAGACCAATTCGCAGTGATGTTGATGTAGAGGTTGAGCTAAGCGCGTGCACGATTCTGATCGTCTTTCTCTGCTAAGGGTACTCGTGTAAAAACTTTGACTGCGATTTGTTTGCGATCGAGTACCGGATCGATCGCCTCCATCCATGAGGTGAGTGTGCCTTGTGCATGTTTTACTTGCCATGCCTTGAATAACCGCCATGCGAGAAATCCAGTCGATAGCAAATGCCAGCCCGCGACCAGTATAAAACCGATATCAGGACGTCCAACAAACCAGCTAGCCGTTAATAAAATTAGATTAGGATTACGTCTTGCTGTGATAAGGCGGTTAAAAGAGTCGATTTTCTGCCAAATGAATAATGTAAAAGGGGCTAGCCAGAATTCAAATAGTCCTTCACAAATACGCCCACCGATATAGCCAATGAATATTAACCAAACAAGAAATTCTAGGTTAGCTAATGGCAGTTCGGCAGCCGTTAAACCGATGCCCCAAGCTAGATACCATAGGGGAGGGTGAATGAGATCCAAGCCATGATCCATAACGTCGCCGATTCGACTCGACGTAATCGTGACCCGTGCTAACTTTCCATCGACTGTATCTAAGAAAGTCATGATCCATCCCATAATCAAGCCACTCGCATAATGACCATACCAAAAAGCAATACCTGCTAGTAAAGCAAGTACAATACTTAATACGGTAACTTGGTTAGGAGTTATTTTCCAGCGAATGCATAAATGAGTAACCCAGAAAGCAGGGATAGGCCATAACCATTTTGTGACGAGATCGGTGACTCCTTTATAAGAGCCAGCAAAAAGCTCCCATTCAAGCGCTTCCTTTTGATTGACTGCAATTGGTAGGACATAAGGGTGCTCTTTTTTCTTTAATTTTTGTTGAAGGCCGACTTGCAGATCTTGAATGGAATATTGCTTCATTCCATGAATTGCAGAAAGGCGTGTTGTGTGGCGTAACGCCTCAATTCGGCTAGGAACTCGATTTCCAACCGTTCGTAACGCAACAGGGGTTCCTGCTTGATTGCATAATACAATTTCACCTTCTAGGTGGATTAAAGTAGAAATAACACGTATATCAAACAAATGGTCGGCTCTTAATAACAGGATAGGCGAATCATCTGGAGTTTTAAGCGGATCATCAATCAAATTAATATGCTGGAATGATTGCACCATGCGTTCTAATCGTTCACGACCGGATAGTCCCCACAATTTAACTTCACTATCTCCGTAGATATAAATATAAGTATTTGTTGACATAGCGTGTTAAGTGGTTGTTAAGTAACTTAATAGACTCGCTTCAAGAAATAGATCGCAACACTGATGAGTGCAACGCTAGGTAAAATAGAAGTCAGGACCGGATTCATATGCAATAGTAGTCCTGCATTGGCAATGATCTGATCTAATAAATAAACACTGACCCCGATGACAGCAGCCAGTATTAATTTACCACCAAGCCCTTCACGAATTGAGCCAAAAATAAAAGGTATCGCAAGTAGAATCATCGCGATAATCATAATTCCCCCGCCAATCTTTCGCCAGATAGCCATAATGTAGGCATTCGCTTTTTGGCCTGTCGATTGTAAAAACGCCGCATGTCGCATTAATTCAGCGGGTGACAGACTCTCTGGCGGTTTGGTTAAGGTTCCAATATCATCGGCATTCAAGAATGATTGCCACGCTACACTGCTTGCTTGCGTCGAAGAAATTTTATTTGCAGAGAACGTTCTAACGGTGACTTCATTGAGTTCCCAATAATCTTCGAAGATTGTTGCGAATTCCGCATAGGTATGAGTGGATAAATATCCATCGTGATCAAAATACATAATTTCGATATCGATTGCTTGTTGCGTGGGTAGCATTTCACCAATCCGAAGAATATGTTGCTCATCGCGAGCCCAGATGCCCAATCCTTTTCCTAGTTCTGCACTTTTATCTAATGCAATCGAACGGTGTGAAATTGCTCGTTGATGCAGTTGTGGTGCAACAAATTGCTCAAGGATCGTGATTAGAACCAGTAGCAGTAGTCCGATAGAAACCGGTGCCAAGCTGATCTTTAGAGGGGATAGTCCTGCAATCCTTAACGCCACAAGCTCTGAATTCACAGCGAGTTTACCTAAGGCGCCGACGGTTCCTAATAATGCGATAAAGGGCGCAATTTGAATAAATCTGCGCGGTAGTAAAAATGCAACATAGAGAAAGGCATCGGCCGTACGATATGTACCCTTTCCCACATCGTCAAGTTGATCTAATAAATCAAAAAAACTGAATAACGGTAATAATACAAAAGTAGCAATCACCATACCGATAATGACTTGCTTTGCAATATAGCTGTATGCAGTTTTCACGATAGATTAGCTATTTTTTGCCGAACACTCGGCAGAAATAAAATGACTGCAATCAACAACAAGCTATAAAGCCACCAAACACCCGGTATTTCAGGAATAACCGCTTGCTCCACCCAAGTTTGTGCAAGGCCGCTTAAATTATAATAAAGCGCAAAAACCATGGCAGCAATTAAGAAAGTTTTATCGCTTTTACTTTGGCGAGGAATCGTGCGCGTAAATGAGACAGCAATGAGTGCAAGTAAAATTGTCGCAACGGGACGTGATAGTCGCCATTGTAATTCAGCAATATCGCGAGGTTGCTCCGAATCCCAAAGCGTTCGTGTCGATGCAGCTTTACGACGATAATTCATTACACTCTCATTTTCATTATAGTAGGTTAACTTTTCAAACTGTATCGCACTATCTTTGTGTTCGTTATTGCCGAGTTGGTAGATATAACCCTCGAATAACGTTGTTTCAGGTCTTTGGTCCAATCTTGTTTGATAGGGTTGGTGTGCTTGTTTTGCAACGATAATTTCGCTATTTTCCCCTTTCCTGACAAAATGAAATACATTTTCCATGTGCTGACCGGTATCATCTTTTGACTGAACGAAAATAACCCGCCCACTTTTTTCACTACCATAGAATCGACCAGCTTGAAATCGATCTGCATTCAATTCTGCTTCTGCCTGAGCATCTAAGATATAACTTTCTGCATATGCCCATGGACGAGCATAAAGAGAGAGAACGCCACTAATGATACTAATAGGTAAAGCAATTACCAAAATTGTAAATAAAATGCGGTTGTCTCCAAACCCGGATGAACGAATAATATTCAATTCCTGATCTTTATTTAATCGACTCAACCCATAAATGATGGCAACGTAGAAGGCGATTGGAACCAGTACTTCCAACGCAATGATGGTTCTAAGACTGACAAGCTTAAGCATTGCGATCATACCAAGCGTTTCAGTCACTGCACTGGTTAGAAAACGTGCGATACTAAAGCTAGAGAATAGTCCAATTAGAATTCCAATGACCACGAAAAAAGGAATCAATAATTCGCGAGTGATGTATTTTTCTATTATTTTCATCTTTTCACTCTGAGAGAAACGTGTAATGCTTAATTAAGTATTTTCTGCTTTTTTCTTTAACAGCGCTTCAACAAACATCAAGTCACTAACCGTGTCTACATCAACTCCAGCTTCTGGAAAAGGAAGCGTAGCGATTTTTACGCTTAACCCAATTTGTTTTTCGATATGCGAAAGCGCTTGATTCAATGTCAAGAAACCCAATAGATATTTGAAAACAGCTTGCCATCCAATGGTTTGCGATATGAGCTTCCAGGGACGCTTTCGTTGGGCTTCTGCCTTCTGCCAATAGGAAACCAGTAATCGCCCTCTGGGTTTAAATGCAAATAAATTACAGCCACAATATTTACCATCTTGTAATCGAATAACAGTTCGTTTGCTTTCAGGGAATGCCGCATGAATTATTTCATAGTTGATTGCACCAACTGTTGCATCGTATTCATTATCACTGGCCGATTTTAGAAAATATTCGACGATTTCAGGGGTCAGTAAAGCATGATCTGCCGTGGTGAGAAGCACGGGAATATCTGGGTCAAGTTGTTCCAGCCCTTTTGCAGCGCTTAAACTCGGTGAATTCTGATTTGTAATCCAACCAATCTGCCCATGTAAGATGCGTTCATTAAGTTCTGGGCACTCTGGTAGCAGGGCTTGAGGTGGTCCACATAGCGTAATGGATTTAACTGTAGGGCTTGCAATAAGGGTATCTAGTACTCTTATTATCATTGGTTTTCCATCGATAGGTGCAAAAGCTTTACATGGTACCTGCGCTTTTAGCGCGATGGGATCATTTGCGGTACGATCTGCAGCAAGCACCAGCGCAGCATAATTTAGGTTTGAATTCATTGGATGTTATGCTACAAGCGTTTTCTCGTATAAACGATAGCGTTTATATTCTTTGCTACCAATACTTTTTAATATACTACGCATAGGTGAATTGTCTTCGAGGATCCATGACATTTCAACCGCTTTGATACCTTGCCTAATTCCAATTTGTCGAGGCGCATCGATTACTGCAAAGGCAAGGGCAAGCCCAATTGGTGTTTTTTGGTATTGTTTTCTTACCCCCATCAGAGGAATACGGCCCGTTTTAATGGCACGGGATTTGAGTAATTTAATCAATCGAATCCAACCGAAAGGAAAGAGACTACCATTGAGTTGTGAAAAAATCTCATTGAGATTAGGAATACCTGCCATGAATGCAACGGGTCTGCCCTCTAGTTCTGCGATTTGGATGTAATCTTCGGGAACTAACCAGCGTAGGCTATTACCCAGTTCAGAGAACTCAGCTTTGGTAAAAGGAACAAATCCCCAGTTTTCGGACCAAGCATCATTAAAGATATCTCTTAGTGTCTCCATTTCTTCATTAAAATGCTTGCGTCTGAGCGTCCTTAGTTTAATTTGATCGCGATAGCGCTGGTTGACTGCTTGCATGGCTTTGGGCGCAGTGAAATCGACATCAACCCAATAAGCAAGGAGATCACGTGCTGATTGATAGCCATATTGCTGTAGCAACGAGTCATACCATTTACGCGAATGAGGCATCATAACAACCGGGGGGGTATCGAAGCCTTCCACTAATACGCCACATTCCTGATTGATCGATAGGTTGAATGGACCCGTAATATTGAAAGCGTCATGCTCGATTAGCCATTGCTCAGCACTA
>SSFW01000050.1 GCA_008015595.1 Nitrosomonas sp.
ATCAAAAAAACATAGTGGTAGGTTTAACCAGCAAATGTTATAGGTTTAACCAGCAGATAAGCTGAGAAGTTATAGGTTTAACCAGCAAATGTTATAGGTTTGACCAGCTAATAGTTATAGGTTTATCCAGCAGATAATAAATATGGGTTCGTCCCAACAAAGGTACCAAATGCGACATGGCTGTTTTGGCATTAGCTTAGTGTGATTGGCTTTCATTTTTTTGGTAACTCCCGAATTTGGGGGTGTTTCAGACGGCTGATTTCAGGGGAAGAATTCCGAGGGAATCTTTGAGCTTTTCATCAGAAAAATCGTATTCTCCGAGCATGTTGATGTGCGCCCACGACATGGGCGAGTGAACTGCGATCATACAGCGGATCTTGTGCGCGGTCTCTGAATCTTGAGCCTTTTCGATCTGGCGGGCGAGGTAGAGATAATTCCAACAGATGATGCTGTTCTTGATGAGGCGGTTGCAGCTTTCCGCAATCTCCTGCTCTTCTTTTTCCGCCTGCGTGAATTCACGGGGGTTGCCGACGGCGACGGCGCGGGAAAATTTATTGGCCAACTCAACCTTGTTGAGCTGTTTTTCAATCGCCTGCCGCAGATCTACATCATCGACATAACGGAGGATGAAATCGGATTTTATGATCTGGCCGAAAGCTTTGAGCGTCTGGTAAAGCGCATGCTGACGGGAGTAGGAATTGAGGCGTCGGAAGATATCCGAAGCGGTGTTTTCCTTGAGTTTGATGGTGGCAACCAGCCGCAAGAGATCGTCCCAGTTCTCGCGAATCAGGGTGTCATTGATGTAATTATCCGGGGCGATTCTCCAGCTCTGACGGGCGTTGCGGTCATGGCCACGAAACAGATAGAGGCGCTGCTTGCCAATCCCCTTGATGCGTGGCGCAAAGGAAAACCCCAGGAGATGGGTCAGACCGAACACGGCCTCGGTATAGCCATGCGTGTCAGTTGAGTGGATATCGCTCTTGATCACATCGTTGTTCATGAGGCCGTCGATGACATAGGCACTTTCGCGGTCTGCGGCGCTGATGATTAGCGAATGCCACAGGAAATGTCGCTCATCGACGAAGGTGTAAGCGGAAACGCCTTGTCCCTGCCCGAAATATTTGAATGAGCGGCTGGCATGCAGGGAGTCGCCGCGCACCTCGAATTTCTGGCCGTCACTGGCAGTATGGAGCATCCCAGCCTCTCGGCGGTATAGATTGGGCAGTTCCATCTGATCCATGGCCTTGACCACGGAGTCATTGGCGACACGGATATTGTCGAGGGAGAAGCGCCAATTGACAGCGTGTTCCAGCTCATTTTCCGTGATGCGCGAAGATATCCGGGCCATTTTTCGGATGCCGATGCCACAACCCAGCCCTATGATCCCGGCTAGCAATACGGGATGCGAGGTTGTTTGCCGGATATGCGTTTGCTGCCAGTGCTCGAAGGCACCCAGCATGCCGCAGTGATTATTAATAGTTTCCAGCACCTGCGCCAACGGCACGTCATGCCGTTCTGGAAACATTGTCCCAAGCGTGTCGGCTTCATCTGTGTCGAGCGCGGGCGTAGCAATGTGGAACACTCCGTCGGTGCGGAATTTCAGATGCGGGTTGTCGGGAACGCGGTCGTTCGTCGCCTGGTATTGCGCGTAAAGCGCCTTGTCCAATTTTGCCAGAACGAGCGTTGGGTCAGCGAATTCAGTAAGTCCAGACCGTTCCAGAAGATGGGTTTTTTCCTGCATCCATCGCGCGGGATCGATTAGATAGGAATCCATCGGGCGGTATTTGTAGGATCGAGCAAGGTTCAGATCGCCGGATTTTAAGGTGCCGGTGATATGCTGAAACAGCAAGACCTTGTAGAGTGAGGGGCGAAACGTCCCGTCCTCGCGGGTCAGCGCCGCTCGTTCATTGGCATCAAGAAAATCGATTGGCGCACGCTCATTGACAGCGCCATCACAATCCCTGAAGTGGTCGATTGCCGCGAACAGTCTTGCGGCGCGGTCATTTGATTGAAAGTTAAGTGCCCGCACGATAGGGTTGAGCCGGTTCTGCAACCGCAGGGAATGCTCTTCCAGAAGGTCATGCCAGCTTCTATCCTGTCCGAAGGTTTCCAAATCGACTTTGAGACGTTTGAGTGTGCCGGTTTCTCCGCGATCCAGCATCACTCGAATAGCGGCAACTTTCTGCGCATCCGACAGGCTGTTGTCGTCGGTCAGACAGCGAATGTCTCGTATCAAGCCGGATACCGAGGCGTCGAGTTCCCGAGTGAGGGTTTGAAACTGTTCATGTTGTGCCTTGCGGTTCTCCAGCAGCCTTTCCTTGTATTCACGCGAAGCGGTTGTCTGGAAGGATGCCATGACACTGAGCCATAGATCGACCAGATTATCCTGCATGCGGAAAAACTGATGTGCGACGAAAGCAGCTGCGTGTATGTACCGGTCGTTGGCCTCACGCCGCTGTATCTGAAAAACCTCGGATTTCATGACACTGCCTGCATGATAGCGGATACCAGCGACACCGAGATCAAGAACGGAAAGGATGCCTTCAAGCTGGCTGTAAAGCGCTGCTAGTATCTCAAAATCCGAAATGCTCTCTTTGATACGCGTCGGTTTTGTGGACTGTGACAGTTTTTTGAGTAGGGTCAGGCGATAGCGGTTCTGATCGTCTGACGCAGTGAATAGCTCATCCAGCAGCGTTCTCGCCTCATCGGTCAGATGAAAGTCCATCAGCACGACCAATTCCATTTTGCGTTCATGCAGACCTGCGCGGATCATATCCGTCAAACTGCGCACAGTCGGAATCTGTATCCGGCGTTGAATGAGGTAATCGATGCAACGGTCAAAAATTAGCCGCGGCTTGAGGTGCATCCGCGCCATCGTATTGATCTCGACGGACAAGACTTTTTTCGCCGCTTCGTCAAAAGGCACAAAACCGTAGAAATCAAGAATAAGTTGCTGATGTCGTTGGCGTGTGCGGTCAGGATAAAGTTTGGCGGATATGTCATCATAACCCAACTGGCTGGCAACATAAGCGACATCACGAGGCTCAAAATCTGTAGGTGCAAAGAATCGCCGTGTTGCCCGGAAGTACCCACAGCTCACCAGAAAACCAACCTGATGATCGGCGCTGCGAATACTCTGAGCCATATCCAGCAAGGCTCTTGGCAACGCGAAAAACTTCTTCCTCTCACGATGATCGAACAATGGCGGCTTGTAGAAGGCCTCCTGTTCACTCGCAGTAAGAATGCGCATTCGGGGCATGGAAGACCTTTGTTTAGTTGTCCGAAAAGGAGCGGTTACGGACACAGACCAAAACCATGTCCACAAATTAGATTGATCGACTATAGGGCATGATTATAATTCCATACAGCGATTTCGTAACAAAATGTCTACCACTGTTCAGAACCATCGCCTACGCCAGAGTCTCCACCATCGACCAGATCCCCGAAAATCAAATCCGGGAGATCGAAACGGCAGGATTTGCCATAGAACCTCCCAAGATAATCGCGAAAACCGTCTCCGGGTCGAGGGCCATTGCATAAAGAAAGAGATTTTCTGACCGGGGGATAATGACGATGAACGTCATCATTAACGCAGTCGCTCAGTTCGAGGGTGATCTGCTCGTGCGCGAGAAAATCAGAAGTAGAGAAACAGTTTCTGCTATCGCACGGCGGTCAATACCAGCAGGCAGACCATCATGCGTGTCAGAGGTCACACTTGAACCTATGTCGCGTTTGGTACCTTTGTTGGGTTAGACCCAACTTTGCTTAGTATAGGCATTAAAAGTATTAATCGCGGAACGTCCATGAATCAACGAATATTCGCCTTCGTATTCGGGATTTCGAGAAACATGGCTGTCTGAGAATGAGTCTTGAATTACGTGCAATAAACTACCTAATGCAATGTTTTGTATAGTTTCTTTTGCAGGTAGCCAATCCGTTTCAGAACAATCTAAAGGGGTAAATAAATTCTGGTCTATTTTCTGCCGAACACATTTCAACGAAAACAAATAAGCAGGCGTCCAGTTTTTACGTAATCCTTCATTCATAAAATACTTTTTGAAGATACGAAAAGATTCGGGAGACAAAAACTGCTGCATTGCGCTAAAGCGAGTGTGGATAGGAATAAATTGAGATGCTACTTTGTAACTAAACTCCGCCCACATCATGACAGCTTTTTGTGTATCTCCAGCTTTCTCTGCATCAGAAGAAGCCATTGCGTGTAAAAATTGCAAATCATGATGATGGCTGCGATAAAACAAATCGTAATGACTGGTAATTCGATCTGAGTTTTCGCTTGCGTTCTTAAAGTTGTCAAACCATACCAGAGGGTTATCTGGCAACAGATTGAGTGGATCATCATTCCATCTGACGCCACGAATTGTTTTGTCAATCATTTCATCAGTAATGACTTTATGACCGGGCATTTTTCGTTCCTTGATCAAACGGAACGATCGAACAGTCAATTCTTCATGAACAGGATGAATGATAAGGCTTGCCAACATGGCGGCTGATTTTTCTGTTGCTTCATCGTTTAAAACTAACTCATGACTGCCATCATATTTTTTGAATGGGTTAATATCGAAAGCATACGCTTGCACGACACCCAACATGCCTATCAAGGCTAAGACTATTATTCTCATTATTAGATTAACAAACTCGGTATCTTAATGGATATTTTATAAGTGTTTTAATAATTGCGTACCCAATTCTAATAAGCTCGGTGAAAGAGGTTTGCCTTTTTGTGCTGCATTTAATGCAACACCGGCCATCAAAGCTATTGCTAATGCCTTAATGGGTTGTTCTCTAATAACACGTAGTCATTTTATATGTTTTATCAAATCTTTTTCTTGATCTTCGACCATTCCAAACTCTTGCCTTATTTCAATTTCTATTTTGCGCCCTTGAGATTTTTTATTTATCAATTGTTTAAAAGAATAAAAATAAAAAATAAAAAAATAAATTCTTGTTTAACCTATTGAAGAATATATAAATTGAATTCCTGATTAGCAAAAGATAAATAATTGATGTACTAAAGTTAATTCATAGTTTAGAGAAGATAAATACTATGCGAATCGTTAGCTCGTTATTACTCAACTAAATTGTTTTAGCAAGTAGCTAACTTTTTTGAAGATTTTTCAATTGAATTTTAGGAGAAATATTATGAACTGGGATCAAATCGAAGGAAACTGGAAGCAACTCAAAGGTAAAGCTGTAGAAAAATGGGGAGAAATTAGTGACGACGAGATGGATGTTATCGCTGGTAAAAAAGATCAGCTCGTTGGAAAACTTCAAGCTAAGTACGGAGTCACGTTAGAAGAAGCTGAAAAGGAAGTCAATGACTTCTCCAATGATTGCAAATACTGATGCGCTACAGTTACTGATGC
Organism: Nitrosomonas sp.; assembly: GCA_008015595.1. Classification (GTDB taxonomy): domain Bacteria; phylum Pseudomonadota; class Gammaproteobacteria; order Burkholderiales; family Nitrosomonadaceae; genus Nitrosomonas. The sequence goes on from SSFW01000050.1 coordinate 5,385, forward strand.
TTCTCTATTTTCTATTAAAACTAGAAAAAGACTGGCTACTTTCACGACATACTGCAATAGGCTTTCTGACAGATTGTTTTAAAACCTTAAAAGAGCGACAGTAAATAAGCAAATGAAATCGTAACACTATCTATTTATAAAGGAATATCAAAATGAACAAAATCGTTAAATTATTCGTAATCAGTGGCTTGGTCGTATTAATTTCTTCTCCTTTGATTGCTGCGGAGACAATGCAAGAAAAAAAAAGAAGCTGTAACCAATGATGTTACTAGAGATGCAAAGAAAAAAATTAATCGTCTTGAAGAAGCAGCATGCACCGACGGCGACGCTAAATGTGCAGGGCAGAAAGCTAAACATCGCATAGAAGAAGCTGGTGATGCTACAAAAGACAAAGCAAAAGAATTAAAAAATAAAGCGGACTAAGTACGTTATTAGATCCGAATGAATATCTTCCTCCTTCCGAAAAGGCTTGATTTTCTCTGTTAAGTTATCACGCCTGAGTAGGTTTAAAGATCTTTTTTGATCAATACGCTAGTCAAAATATTCAGCTATTTATCCTTGATAAAAATAAATTTACATCATGGGGTTAATTATTCACCATGCGTCAGGCAATTGAAGCACATCGTGGAGAAGCAACGGATTCCTATAACAATTGGATGGCTTTAAGCGATACCAA
>SSFW01000101.1 GCA_008015595.1 Nitrosomonas sp.
GGACTACGCTGCGGACAACCTCTCCCGGCTCAAGCGCATCGTGCTGAACCTGCTCAAGACCGAAACCGCCACCCAAGCCAAGTTTGGAAAGATCAGCATGCGCATGAAGCGCAAGCTCGCCGCCTGGGAAGATGGCTACAGGGAGGCGATGCTCGGGATTAGCCTGGCGCATGACGGATAAGTGCAATGGCCCTGGTCAGCGACTTGGGAAGAAATTCCTTCTGCAAGATTTCATGAAACTGACGTTGGAAATGCTTTTCCACCTGCGTCTCGCTACAAGATGCGTTTTCGTCGTCGACCTTGATTGAAAGACCCGCTTTCCATTTTTCCGATGAGTTTTCCTTCCCGAGGCATGAAAAGGTTGCGAGATCGAAAGACAAGCGAGCCGTGCTGTCTCGAAGCAGCGACAGACGTGGAACCTCACCAAGCTCGGTGAAGTAACCGTTGGATTTCTCAGTAAGCGTCAGACGCCCATTTTCAGATAGCGTCAGTTCGCCGCGCTCGACGAGATCATTAATTGCTTCTTGAACCTCCTTGCGTGTAAAGCCGAAGAAAGTCGCAACCTGCGACATTGACATCGGCGCCAGGTGGATCAGGCGAAGAACGAACTCCCGAACGAAAGGCAGCCCCTTTTGAGTGACGTACGAGAAGTTGATGTTGAAGCGTTGCGCTGGCAACAGGAAGTCAATCTCGTGATAAATCGTAGTGTTTTCCAATGTCGTCACCTTAGCGGCTCCTCTTCGCGGACATGAACTTGTAGCCGGCGTCCTCACCCATATCGCTCATGTAGGAAACAACCTGTCCGAGCGGTTTGTCTTTGTTGTGGGTCTTCCACATCTCCACGTTGCCGATTATTAGCAGCCGATCCATTGCTCGGGACATCGCGACGTTTATTCGATTGGGGGTGCGCAAGAAGCCCGGACTCTTCTGTTTGTCGGAGCGCGTCAGACTCAGGATGATGATTCGGTTTTCCTTGCCTTGGTAGCTATCGACTGTGTCGATTTTCACCAATGCCTTGAAGCCGTCGCTCCAAATTCCTTGGTTGAATTTCTGCCGAATCAATCGCTTTTGTTCGGCATACATGCAGATGACGCCGATCAGCGCATCATCTTTGTCCATGAGATTGGAAAGATCGGTCAGGAATTGACCACTCTCGGAAATCTGCTTGAGTAGATCGATGACTTGTTCTGCCTCACAACGACTGTAAATGCTGACGCCACGATCGCTCTGGTGATTGGCATGTTCGCCAAGCGATGAGGTGTCGAGCCAAGTTACGGGGGAACGAAGCTGGTTCGGAGCACTCTGATAGATGTCGGGAATAGCCCGATCTCCATTATTCAGTTTGCCTTCGTAGAAGGTCTGGGAAACCAGACTCCCGATGGGGGGGGCCATCCGATACTGAGTAAGCAACGTGGCGCTTGTTTGCTTCCCATATTCGGAATTGAAAGCCCGCGCAAAATCGCTTCGCAGCACTTCATCAAGCTCAGTGTGCTTGTCGTTGATGCCAAGTCGGCGAGCCAGAGCTGCTTTGTGCGCGTCGGAATAAAGGGGAGGCAATTGCAAGTGGTCGCCGACCAGCAGGACGCGCTTCGCCGACTGCATTGCAATCGCGAGTTCACTGGAGATCGAACGAGCCGCTTCATCAATGATTACAAAATCATAGATGTTGTCGTGAATCCCGATATGCCCTTGTCCGATACCGACGCATGTGCCGGTAACCAATTGCCTCGACCGAGCGTAGAACTCGTCGCAATTGACCCTCTCCGCAGACAGGGCGTCCTGGATGTCTCGGGATATCCTAGCCAACGCCCGAACCCTTCTGGCTTCGTTTGGGCGGACGCCATACTCGGAGCAGAGATTGGAAAGCAGGACGGACTTTGCTTCCGAAACCTTGCTTTCCTGGGGAAGAGCAATGCCGTAGTCCACGTAGAGCTTGGTGCGGATAGTTTCGTCCAAATCGACCATGATCGGTTTGAGGGCTGTGATATCGTCCTTGTCGCCAATGTTCTCGAAATTCTTGAGCAGGGATTCGAGATGGTCAATCTGCTTGAATAGTTTCAACTCCGCTTCAACGACCTTGAAAATGAATTCAGGATCGAGACCCAGCGCGTCGGATAGCGCAGCGACACGGTAGCGATATTCGGCGTTGAACAGTTCGCGCCTTTCGGCGGTGATGGCATGGGAGTAGACGTCTTTCAGACCATGTGAAACCGCTCCTTCACGGTTGCTGAACCTGACGACTTCCAGCGAAGTTGCCAATCTTCCACAGTGCTTCCTTATCCGCTCTGCCGCCGTGTTGACCGCCTCGTGAGATTGGCTGACCAGCAGAATCCTTCGCACATCCAGCTTCTCGACGAGAAAGTGGACGAATGCAGCGATGAATTCCGTTTTCCCTGTTCCGGGCGGTCCTTGCAAAAGTGACAGAGGTCCGTAGTTCAGCAGCTTGGTGAATGCCTCACGCTGTTGTTCGTTGAGGCTAATCTTGTTTCCATGCTGATCTTCACGGTCGTATCTGGCGAAGTCGTCATCTGTGACCGAAATGTTGAATTGCGTCGCATCCTTGTTGCAAGCGGGGTCGAACAAATCGAGCAGGTCAGGCAACACCCCTTCCCTATCAAGCAGCCTTTCAAGAGCCGCCTTCCGTTTGCGGTATGAAGCCCTGTCTTGTTTCGTCCTGAAGAAAACAGCGTCGCCATCCTTCAAGCCGTAGGCAGAACTACGGACCTTATTCAGTCGAACCTCGTTTAACGCTGTTTTCTTGAGCAAAACTTCCCCGATGACTTTCTCTGCTCCATCCTGATCAATGAGAAGAGCCTCGACTTCATCAGTGCTTGCGAAAGCACCAAGCGGATCGATGTCCGCGTCGTACGGAAGTATCAGTTCGGAATCGGTATCCGATGGCTTAATCGAGCCGCCATTCAACTCGATATTCGGGCTTGACTCAGTCTCCGTGGCGAGGATTGCCCGCCAAAGCGCCTGTGTCGAAATATCGAACGAAATATCGGAACGTTCTTCCCCCACGGAGGCTGCTGCCCTTTCGAACACATCCTTGAGTTGTTGGCTCAACCCGGATTCATCAATTTCTGGCTGAGCCGTCTGAAGCATCTCTATTGCACGATGAAACGCGTCATCATTGCGAAGGTGTTCAGACAAACCGGAAAGTTGAGCCGGTCGCCCTGGCTTGATGCGAATTGCCGTGCTGATTTCGAATTGACTTTCTTCTGCTACCCTGAAATTGACATCGGGTCTAATTCGAGGGGGCAACCCTCCGACAAAGCAGCGTTGTTCCTTATCATAGAAGGCGCAGAATGTTCCGCCAATGCCAGCAAAGGTGACCAACAGTACGTGTTTCCCTTTCTTGGAAGCTTCAACTTTGACAAAGAGATGACCGTTATCTGGCAAAATTGTCGTCTGCTCATCGATCCCGTTAAGAAGTATCTCGACAAACTTCTGCTCTCGCACCTCGGCTGCGGAGGTTAGAGCTTTCTTGAAGCGTCCCAAATCCTTGAAGCCAAACTCGACATCGTTAAATTCCGATTTAATCGCATCCGAGACTCTCGGATAGTCTTTGGACTCTTCGCCCCATTCCAAGCCGAGCAGTTCGCATGACATTCGAAGCACCGCATAGATATCCCGCTGTTCGGAGGAGCTTCCGTCGATGTTCTCCGGGCTATATCGATGGTTTCTGGCTTCGGCAGTGTTGTGAGAAAAGTCCGGAATATCTATTAGGTACACATTCCTGTTCTCCCTATCCAGCATCACGTTGCGGGGATGAAGGTCGCCGTGGGAAATCCCGAGTCCATGAAGATGCTCAACGGCATCGGTCAGCCTCTCGATAGCGCCCAATTTGTCCGAGTCATCAATTGCAGCATCAGCCCACGTCGCCCCACCAACCACGTCGGTCACGAGATACATGCTGCTGGACCTTGCGGCGAGTCCGTATTCATGAATTCGTGGCAAATAAGTGGGATTTACTGCCGCCAGCTTGTCTAAGCGCTTCAAAAATGTAAGGACGCGGAAATTACTTACCGGATCATCGCCTTTGCCGCCAACATTCAACCAAGCCTTGACTAGCCTTCCCTGCGAGACATAGACCTCTTTATCATCAGTCGAAACAAGAAATTCGTCTTCGGCTGAATACTGCCCCATATGGTTTATGGAATGACGATAGGCATCCAGTTCAGAATCATCAAAAGTCGGTACCGACTCGCCCTGTGGTTCCGCACGTTTCAAGGCGTCGAAGAATGCCGATGCATCCTTGAATTTCCCTGTCACTGCATCAAGAAGAGCTCCTGCATACCATTCGCTGCTTGATAGCATCTCATTCTGAATGTTATCCAAGCTCTTCGGAGACATTCGTTGGGCTGCCAACAGATGCCACGACACAAGTCCAAGCGCATGTACGTCCTGCTGAAAGGGGGTCGTTGAGCCATCCAGCATCTCCTTCACCTCGACAGCCCCTACTGACAGACTGCTCCGATAATCACCGACCGTTCCAATCGGCTGGTGATATGCGGAGATGAAATTGGAGAGAGCGATTTCCTTCGAAGGCGACAGCCATAAACTATGGTCTGCAATGTCTCGGTGGGCAATCTTGATCTCATGCAGATCACCGAACTTCGCTAGGAGTAGCTTCGTGAGGTTCAGTCGGTCAGTCTGGGTAAAGGATTGACCATATTTCCCCACGAATTCATTGAATCTCACATGCCCAGGTGGAAGTTCATAAACCTCGCTGTACTGGGATGTAACCTCATCCTTCTCGAAGCTTGTCAGTGAGCGTAAGCAGTGGTTGTACAGGTCGCGATTGTGGTGGTTGATGAACTGCAACACCTCCCGCTCGCGAGATACGATTTCTGCCCTGCCCTGTGGCGTAATAGCCTTGTTGCCTTGGACCTTCTTAAAGTTCCAGACCCGGAGCAGAGCCTCGGAACTCTTCGAGATTTCCGAACTTGCCAGATATTCCTTGTATACAAATTTAGGGTGTTCGAAGATTTCCTCGACCGCTGTGTATCCTCCGATTTTCAGAGCCTTCGGTGCTGTATTGCTCTTTAGAAATAGCTCGTCGAAGACCGGAATGTCTTGATTCAGAACTTGCGAATCGGGATGCGGACGGAAGTATTCGTTGAATTTACCTTTATCCGAAAATCTTAGGAGTTCTTTCAGGGAAAGCGTGTGTTGAAGGTCTACCTCAGGAAGCTGGCTAAAATCAGCATTTCCAGTCATGACGACAATAAAATGGACTCGCGGCAGGTGCTTCTTGTTGGTAAAGCGAGATGAAAGCCGTTTGAGCTTGTTATCCAGCAAGAACTTTTTGTTTCTCGTAACGCTGACGGGCGAACGTCCCATATTCTTGTCGCCCTTGAACCAGACATCTCCGTTTGCCGTTACGGGTTCATGGTTCCAATCCTTCAATTCGACGATGATAACGTTGCAGTGTGTGACGATAACTAAATCAAACTCACCTTCCTTGCCCTTGGAATCGACAAACCTGAACCCCGCATATCCTTTCCACGGTTGGTTTTGGGGGCGTCCGAGCTTGTTTTGAAGCTGCTCCCGTAGGGCGTTTCCTCCACCTTGAAACTTGCCACCAGGGAGAGTATCCGCGAACGCCGCTTTGATCTTGTTGATCGCCTCGATTTCTTGTTCTTGTAGTCCGCCGTCCCAAATTTCGATGTCCAAGGTGCTTCCTTTTATCCCATTGCCGAATTAATCGATCTGCTGGAGGGAGCTTCCAATAGCTGCCTCCATGAACCCCGTAATCTCACACCCCCAACCCCTCCGGCCACAAAAAATAAGGCCCGAACTTCGGACTCATCCGAAACTCCCCTCCCGCCTCTTTGCCCTTTGCTGTAATAAAGGTCTTCCCCTCCCGCCATTCCAGGAATCCAAGCGCAACCAGCCGTTCAATCAATTCCGACGTCTTTATCCCCAGCTTCTGGGCCAGTTTCGATGAGGTCAGTTTGGTTTGTGCCGCTTCGACGGCCGGTGCAATCGCGGCTTCTTCGGAAATCTCGCAGGCAGGAGTAGGCGCAGGAGCCGGAGCCGGGACCACGGCCGGCGGCGGCGCTACCGGCCGCAGCATCTCCTCCGTAATCCCGAACTTCGCCTTGTAGTCCGGCACCAGCGGTTTGTGCAGGGCAACGAGTTGCCGGCCGATTTCGGCAAGGGTTTCAAGGCTGACGATCTTGGCGAGGATGAGCGCCGAGCCGGTTTCGGCGCTCTTCTCGATCCACGTTTCGAGTTGATCCGA
>SSFW01000017.1 GCA_008015595.1 Nitrosomonas sp.
ATGATGCACTTATCGCGATTATCTGAAGAAATTATTATTTGGATGAATCCGCTCTTTAATTTCATTCAGCTTGCAGACCGTTTCTGTACTGGTTCATCGATCATGCCACAGAAGAAAAATCCTGATGTACCCGAACTTGTGCGAGGAAAAACTGGACGTATCAATGGGCATTTAATTGCATTACTCACACTCATGAAGTCTCAACCACTCGCCTACAATAAAGATAATCAAGAAGATAAAGAACCCTTGTTCGATGCAATTGATACTTTGACAGATACGTTAAGAATCTATAGCGAAATGATCCCTGGCATCACTGTCAATCATGAAGCCATGCGTAATGCTGCTATGCGGGGCTATGCAACGGCTACTGATCTCGCAGATTATCTAGTCAAGAAAGGTATTCCATTTCGCGATGCCCATGAAATGGTTGCGCAAGCCGTCCGTTTTGCAGAAAGTAAATCTTGCGATCTCAGTAAACTGACGCTTACTGAACTCCAGCAATTCACAACACTCATTGAAGAAGATATTTTTTCAGTTTTAACGCTAGAAGGATCCATAAAAAGTCGCAACCATATTGGTGGCACAGCTCCCGATCAAGTGCGGCAAGCAATTGCACAAGCAAGGCGTGATTTAACTTAGACAATATGAATAATGCCAAAACAACCACTAACAGCGCCTTGGCTTGATATTACTCAGCAAATTCGTCAATTTGACCGTAATTTTAACATCCTAGCGATTGATACTATCGGAGGAGGATGCATTAACCAAACCTACCGAATTCAGGGCAATCACTGTGATTATTTTGTAAAACTCAACAAAGCTTCTTTTCTCACTTCCTTTGAAGCAGAAGCTGCAGGACTTACAGAAATCCAGGAAACTCATACGATACGTGTGCCGGAACCAAAATGTTATGGATATAACACGGTAAACGCATGGTTAGTACTCGAATATATCAGTCTCAACTCAGTCAATAAAAACAGTTATCTGACATTAGGTAAAAACTTAGCTGCAATGCATCGTATTACCTCCCAACAATTCGGTTGGTCTCGTGATAATACAATTGGAGCCACGCCTCAAAAAAATAATTACACTGCAAGCTGGGTTGATTTCTGGCGCCATCAACGCCTTGGATACCAACTTCATCTTGCCAAACAAAAGGGCTATGGGGAAAAGTTACAGCAACTGGGTGAAAAATTACTAACAGACCTCGATTCATTTTTTACTACTCAATCGATTGTTCCTGCTTTGCTCCACGGTGATTTATGGAATGGCAATTGCGCCTCAGATCAATCAGGACAACCTATTATTTATGATCCTGCCGTTTATTATGGGGATCGAGAAACTGACCTTGCCATGACCGAACTGTTTGGCGGTTTCCCTTTCGAATTTTATGCCGCGTATCAAGAAGCTTACCCGCTGGATAAAGGCTATAGTATTCGCAAGACGTTATACAACCTCTATCACATATTGAACCATCTCAATTTATTTGGGCAAGGTTATCTACGTCAAGCGGAACAAATGCAGGTAAAACTGCTAGCCGAGCTACGTTCGTAGCATGAAGTAAATGTCAAGATACCGATTTAAATGTGTTGCTTGATTGTAAAGGGATAGTAGACACACTAGAATAGGCTACGAGCATTAGCTTGATTACGTTAACAAAAATATTCACTCGTTAATATTATATTTAACTATTTAACCAATAAGACTAAGGATTTTTATGTCACAAAGCTCAACCAATATCCACAAGCGACTCAAAAGTCTTGAAAAACATTTAGCCGATGAACATCCAAACAATCCCGTCTTGGCCAAAGCAGTCCATAGCTTCCGCAAATTGGATCGAGTTGCTCAAGATATGGGATTACTCGATCACAATGAATCCTATGCTACCTATGTAACTTGGTGGCCAATGATCGCTGTGCTTGGAACTTTTTCTGCTGGAAAATCTACCTTCATTAATTCCTATTTAAACTTAAACTTACAAAGAACGGGTAATCAAGCAGTTGATGATAAATTTACCGTTATTTGCTACACCGACCAAGATGAAGTTAAAACACTCCCCGGTGTTGCACTTGATGCCGATCCACGCTTCCCATTCTTTCAGATAAGTCGAAGTATTTCTGAGATTTCAGAAACAGGGCCGCAACGTATCGATGCCTATATCCAACTTAAAACTTGCCCTTCTGAAAAAATTCGGGGAAAAATTTTAATTGACTCCCCAGGATTTGATGCAGATAGTCAACGCACTTCGACCCTCCGTTTGACGCAACACATCATCGATTTATCAGATCTTGTACTGGTTTTCTTTGACGCGCGCCATCCGGAACCCGGCGCTATGAAAGATACATTGGAGTATTTAGTATCGGGCACTATTAACCGTGCAGATGCCAATAAATTCCTATATATCCTGAATCAAATGGATGTAACTGCTAAGGAAGATAATCCTGAAGAAGTTGTTTCTGCTTGGCAACGATCACTCGCTCAGGTTGGGTTGTTAGCAGGTCGGTTCTATCGTATTTATGATCCGAAAGCGGCAAATCCTATTAATGACCCACAGGTCAAGGAACGTTTTGAGAAAAAACGTGAAGAAGATATGGCTGATATCAATACCCGTATGCAGCAAATCGAAGTAGAACGTTCTTACCGTATCGCAGGCATGCTAGAACAAACGGCTGAAACCATTGAAACGCAAGTAGTAAGTAAGCTAACGGATATGCTTGATCAATGGAAAAAAAGTGTATTTCTATTTGATGGTATTCTTTTTACGCTTTTATTCATTGCATGCGGCGTCATTCTTACTATGACCGAAAGCTGGGGAATCCTACAGCCCTTTGCTGAGAACGTCATCGCCCAAGATACCCAGTCGCTGGTTATTTTAGGTATCATGGTCAGCATAATCGGTTATATCCATTTTTCAATTCGAGGTGCTGTCGCAAAAAGTTTAGTCAAAAAACTACCTGCTGAATTTGGACATGACCACAACTCTTGCAAGCAATATACTCAGGCGTTCTTGAAATGTACTTCTGCATTTAGACCCATGTTTCTGAGCAAACCATCGGGTTGGAATTCCTCTAATCAGCAAATTCTTGCGGAAGTTAAAGACGAAGCAAACGACTATATTCAATCGCTCAATGATTTATTTACTGACCCATCTGGACGCAAAGCCGATGCAGAAGCCGTAAATGAACCCGTGATTGACGAACAACACAATCAATCCGCACAACAGGCTTCCCAGTAACGTTAGAAAATTTATTGAGGCCCCACAAAATCATCATTCCAACCCCCCTCTTAGCTAGGGGGTTTGTTTTTTTACGTAAATAGTACGCTTACCTGGATGACTGCATGGAGAATGAACAACCACAACGATCGCAGCACAATACCTCTGATTTACTGCAATTAGTCGTTGTACAAAACGTCAATGATAAATTAAGTATCGGTGAAATTAAGAATATGCTCCATGAAAGGGGGTTTGGAGTATTATTGGTCATTGCTGCCATCCCAATCTGCCTTCCAATCCCAGCTCCTCCAGGTTTTACAACCGTTTTTTCATTACCACTGATCATTTTCTCGCTACAAATGATTTGTGGCATGCGATCACCCTGGCTTCCTCGATGGCTAACCGACAAGAAAATTAGCCGCAAAGGATTAGAAAAATTAGTTCAAAAAGCAGCGCCGTGGTTACGTAAAATTGAAAGCTACCTGCATCCAAGAATCACTTATATCAGCGTCCCTGCGTGGGAACGCATCATCGGGATATTTGTCCTCATTTTCTCCATCACGATTGCCTTACCCATTCCCATGATTAATTTTTTACCGGGATGGGGTGTAATGATTATGTCACTCGGGCTACTCAGTAAGGACGGGCTTGTGATTATCGGCGGTATGATTGTGGGCACAATCGGGGTTGGCATCGCATTAATTGCGGTTGTCCTTATTTGGGCGGGTGTTGCGCCAGCGCCACTTTAGAATCAATTTAACTCTCTTTTTTCACTTCATAGTTTGTTTTTTTAAATGGTGGAAACTGGTTATAACCCACTGCTGGGTTATTAGCGTGATATCGTTCAATTAATTCGTATTCAACATGAGTTACTTCAGATTGAGACGCGCACTCGGAAGACCACAGAATATCCCTTGTGATGGTAAAGCTCTGGCGCTGTTCGTTAGTGAAATCCTGAGAGATCAGCTCGCTTGAAGCACTCCCAAAGTAATTAATGCTATTTGTACGATCTTGTCCGATATAGATTTTATTGTTTGGATACGTAATCCGGTAAATTACGCTAGTCATACTACTCGATCCTACTAGATAGTTAGAATCTATCTAATATACTACCTACCACAGTAAAGTCATTTTGATCAAAATGACTTTACCTGTTCAATATATCAAGCGAAGCTAATATTGCTGGTGTTACTACGACGGCGACCCACTGCTGTCATGCCCAATATACCTAACCCGACTAAAGCCAGCGTAACAGGTTCAGGTATCGCATTTAACGTTAGGTTAAGATTGAAATTTACATCAGATGGCAATACTGAACCGAATAGCGCCATCGATAATCCATTTAATGGTAAGACATCATCAGACCAAGCTTTCCAATCTCCCGTTGTGACAGAACCATTGGTAACAATATTCGTAATACTCCAAAAAATAGAGAATTCATCACCTGGATTCGGTGTTAGGTCGAAAGTAAAAGAACTGCTCGCATCATTCGGATGTGCCGCAATCTGATTCAGAATCGCAAATCCAAGCATGAGATTAGGATCACTTGACAATGCTGTATAATCAGCCCAGGTTCTTGTTACATCTGCAAACGGTGCAAGTGGTGCGCCTGGGCCAGTGCCTACTAATAGTTCACCAAATCCTGCATAACTAAAAGGTTGAGTCGCGAGTCCTGCAGTACCGCCAAATCTACTTAATAGTGACTCATTAAATACAGCAGTACCCGTTGCAAAAACTGCAGCATTATTCTCATGAGGACCACATACTGCCGTGTTTGCATTCGATGAAAAACATCCATCCAATTCCAAGCCCATAAATCCAACAACGTTAGCCATAGCTGAAGTTGCTGATAGCCCTATCGTGATAGAAGTCGCTAGTAGTAAGTTTTTAATCTGATACTTTATATTCATTCGAGCATCCTCCAACAGTTATTAGAATTAGATATCTTTATCAATAACGCAGCCAATAAATTCAGGATTCAATTAACCCATTTTTTATTTATTTTTCAGCTAGCCAGCCTAATTTACACAACAAATGTTACAAGAATTTACATCTAATATAGTCTTATACTTACGCATTAATTAGAAAAATCCTAACGCATTCTAATCTATCTCGATATGACAAGTAAAGTATAAATTTATGAATTGAATGGTTTTTTTTAAACTCCATCGCAAACAATATCACATTGCGATATTTTTACTTCACTCGATCACAGAATACATTGGATAATATGAACTACTATTCGGGCAGCTCCTCAAGTATCAACAATCTTTTGTTTTAATACGCAGTAAATCAAACGAATTAAATATGAAAACTAAACCCAAAAGCAATCACTCGCTTGCCTCAGTCCTCATGAAGATGATCTTAATCATGATGTTAGGGTTAGGGGTATGGTTAGCCTATGAAGTCTTCTATCTGCAACCCGCGGATGATTGGTTTGAAGTCAAAGCAAAAACCAGTAGTTCTGTTAATCTGCCCAAAGATGATGCGCCGCATCTTGCAAAAATGGAATGGTGGTACTATAACGGGCATTTATGGACTGAATCAGGCAAGCAATTCAGCTTTCACTACACAACCTTTATGGTTACCGAGCTTGTAAGCCATTTGGTCAAACAGGTTTCGCTTAGTGATCACCAGACCGGTAAACACTATACCGATCAAAAAAGAACGACGGGCGGAGGCTTTTCCTCAAATATCGAAAATGGGTTTGAGTTCCTTTTAGATAGTTGGAAAATGGTTGGAAATGATGGCAATGATCAATTAATTGTTTCAACACCCCAGTTTAGCTTTAATCTCAAATTAACCAATACTATACCTCCTGTCTTTCATGGCACCGATGGTATTATTTTCTTAGAAGAAGCAGGGAATAGTTATTACTACTCGCGAACCAGAATGGATATCACCGGAACAATCAAAATTGGCAGTACTACTGAAACTGTTCGGGGTTTATCTTGGTTTGATCATCAATGGGGTGACTTTTCAACCAACCTCTTGTCTTGGGATTGGTTTAGCCTACAGCTAGATAATGGAATTGATTTAATGATTTATCAACTACGTGACAAGCACGATAAGCCACTGCTTTATACCGGAAGTATCACACAGAACAATGTTACCGAGGCTCTGCTTAGTAGTGACTTTACGCTTTCTCAGCTGGGTGATCAGTGGACCAGCAAGAAAACAGGATACACCTACCCCATTGCCTGGGAGATCAAGATACCCAAAAAAAATATCCATATCAAAACCCGGAGCAAAGTAGAAAATAGTGAATTTGATGCTCAGCTGACAACTTATAACCATTACTGGGAAGGTGCGGTGAAGATAGAGGGAACCCATACGGGTAAAGGATTTATGGAGCTATATGGCTATACAAACAAAAAAGAGCCTAACGCCTCGAAATCCAAAAAGAGGTAGCTTATGTTTACCAATATACTCCTTGTTTGCGTTGGTAATATTTGCAGAAGCCCCATGGCTGAGGGATTATTAAAGCATCATTTAGCTCAATCAGCTCAAACAAGGCATTTTGTGACTTCTGCAGGACTAAATGCGCTAGTCGGGCACAAAGCAGATGAGAAAGCTTGCCATGTGTTAATGCAAAAAGGCATTGATATTTCTTCACACCGGGCCTGCCAACTCAATAGTGTCATGGTTCGCAAAGCCGACCTCATTTTGGTCATGGAGACATCGCATAAAAAGGCTATAGAGGACAACGAGCCTGGCGCTAGAGGAAAAGTTTTTCGGCTGGGAGAATGGGGAAAATTTGAAATAGCAGATCCTTACCAGAAAGACTTATCAATCTTTGAAGATTCAGCATTGCTCATCGAGCAAGGTATTAATCAATGGTTAACAAAATTGTAATCAGCTGTATATACATTCAACGCAAGTTTGACAAAAAAGCCAGAATAGCTTAAACATGCTCTCTTGCGATGTCGGAAATTTTTACATAGTAGATATTTTTTTATAGGGAACTCTATGCATTTAAAAATTTTCTTAGTCCTTGCAGCGTGCGCACTTCCCGCCTGCTCAATCGTACCAGGACAACACATGAGTCCTTTTTCCAGACAATCGAGCGTTAAAATGCCAGTGACTGAGAATAATGAGACAATTTTAAAAACGCTTGATATTCAAACCATTAATGCCGAGCTCGTCTTAGCGTTAGAGCGTGATTTCAATACACGCAGCCTTGGTCCTGATAATGTGGCCAATCACTATTTTGATTACCGTATCGGTTCAAGAACCATCAAAGGCGTTCCCATGGAAGCAGAGCCTTATACTCAGTACCGGGTTGGGCCCCGCGATATCCTTAACATCACGGTTTGGGATCATCCTGAACTCACGATCCCTGCAGGTCAGTTCCGAGCAGCTGAGAAAGCAGGCAATGTCGTTGGGGAAGATGGGGCCTTTTTTTATCCCTATGTAGGCATAGTGCATGCTGCGGGAAGAACGGTGGAAGAGATTCGGGATGAGTTAACCGAACGATTATCGAGATATATTGAAAATGTCCAATTAGATGTCCGTGTCGCTGATTACCGTAGCCAGCGCGTATATGTCGTCGGTGAAGTTGCTCAACCGGGCATTCAGCTAGTTAAAGATATTCCACTAACCGTGCTCGAAGCGATCAATAATGCGGGAGGTGTCAAGTCGGAAGCCGATCAGCGCAATATTACCTTAACGAGAGATGATAAAACTTACAGTATCAATTTGTTAAGCTTATATGAAGGAGGGGATATCACTCAGAATGTGCTTCTAAAACATGGAGATATCCTCAATGTACCGGATAGTTCATTAAATAAAGTTTTCATATTAGGCGAAACTAATTTTAGAGTGCTTGGCGGCGCCGGTATTGGACGTTCTAGAAGCCTGGTCATGAATAAAGCGCGATTGACATTAACCGAGGCGCTCAGCGACGCAGGTGGATTCGATCAAGAAACATCCGATCCTGCCAGAATATTTGTATTTAGAGGCGGAGTGGGTAAATCAGAAATTTTTCACCTCGATGCTAAATCACCCGACGCATTACTGTTAGCAGATCGTTTCCCACTACAACCGCGTGATGTCATTTATGTTGATAGGGCGGAAGGTATTCGTTGGAACCAAATCATTGCTCAAATCCAACCGACTGTAAATTTATTGAATTCGTTTGATGGCGTGTTAAGAATTCAACCCTTTCGAGCGTTTCCGTCAGCACCGAGTACGATACGATAACAGTCCATCGATCATTGAACTAATGACAAGCTAGTCGTTAACCCGATCAAGTAAGGGAATGGGGACGCTGTTATTTACTAAATATCCATGCGCTAAAAAAACACTTTTTCTCTACTAACAAAATACTATGTCTAATTTACCCACTGATCGTTCACCCACTGCATTCGATTATTCTCTTAACCAAGATGAAGATGTTATCAATTTAGGTGAACTATTCGGTACGTTATATGAGAGTAAATGGTTAATTCTATTGATAACGACGGTCACGGTTTTAATTGGTTTTGCTAAAACACAGTTAGATAGACCAATTTATAAAGCAGATGGTCTGCTCCAAGTCAAAGAAAACTCAACCTCGATGGCGGGCTTAGAACCTTTGACCGGTTTGATAGAAGGTAAAATGGCTGTTATGGCTGAGATCGAATTAATCAAGTCGAGAATGATTTTGGGTAAAACCATAAAAAGCTTACATCTCGATGTTATGGCCAAACCCAGATATTTTCCAATTGTAGGAGAAACCATTGCCCGGCAGTTTCAAAATCGAAATCAAGATGGAAGCGTCTCAAATCCACTCTTTGGACTAACGCAGTATGCTTGGGGTGGGGAAGCGATTCAAGTAGAAACATTCATTGTTCCGCCAATTTTAGAAGATGAAGAGTTCATTTTAAAAACAGATCAGGAAGGCTTCTTCAAACTATTCTATAAAGATGAAATCATTTTGGCGGGAGAAGTCGGGAAGCTTGCGAATAAGCAAATCGAAGGCTATTCGCAACCAATCGCCATTTTTGTTTCATTGCTGAAATCACGACCTGAGACACACTTTACCATCGTGCGCCAATCCGAGAATCAAGCGATTCGCCAACTCAAAGAAAGGATTTCGATTGCGGAAAAAGGCAAAAATACTGGCATGCTTGAGATAACTGTGGAGTCATCCTTACCTGATGCCGCAGTTAGCGTTCTAAACGAAATTGCCAATATTTATGTTCAACAGAATGTCGACCAAAAATCAGCGGAATCACAAAAAACCCTGGAGTTTCTTGAGAAGCAATTGCCAATTCTAAAAGATCAATTAGATGCCGCAACAACGGCGCTAAA
Source organism: Nitrosomonas sp. (assembly GCA_008015595.1). Classification (GTDB taxonomy): domain Bacteria; phylum Pseudomonadota; class Gammaproteobacteria; order Burkholderiales; family Nitrosomonadaceae; genus Nitrosomonas. Next base: position 9,509 of record SSFW01000017.1, read on the forward strand.
TGAATATCGCACCCGAAAAGGGTCTGTCGATTTGAATCTCGAAATGCAAAATATTCTTAAAAACTCCGTCGAACTCAAAACACAAACTACCATTTTGCAGCAGAAACGCGATGAACTCAGGCAACGGTTTACCGAATCGCATCCTCATATCATTGCCATCGATAAACAGATTGCAAGATTACAAGGCCAAATCAGCACGCAAGATAAAAAAATCGAGACTCTACCTGAAACGCAACAGGCCATTCTGAAATTATCCAGAGATGTAAAAGTCAGTACCGAGTTATATACAACGCTGCTCAACAATGCCCAAACATTGCGCATTGCAAAAGCGGGAACCATTGGAAATGTTAGGATTATTGATTATGCCATTCTACCGGATGAGCCGATTCGTCCCAGAAAAGTATTGATTATCGGCATTGCACTCGTTTTAGGAATCATCTTTGGTGTTGTAACCGCATTAATTCGTAAATCGCTCAATCGTGGCATTGAAGATCCTGATTTAATTGAAAAACTACTGAATACCCCAGTTTATGCAACGATACCGCATAGTAAATTTCAAAAAGCACTCAGCAACAAATTGAAGCATAATCAAGCAAATAATGTAGCTTCACCGGTTATTCTTGCACTCGAGAATAAAGAAGACGTTGCCATTGAAAGCTTGCGCAGCTTAAGAACGACACTGCATTTTGCTTTCCTCGAAGCACAGAATAATATCATTATGATCACGGGACCCAGTCCTGGTATTGGTAAAACTTTCGTTTCCGTCAATCTAGCCGTCGTTATGGCTGATGCAGGCAAAAAACTGCTGCTGATCGATGGTGATATGCGCCGGGGCTATATCAACAAAGTACTCGGTGTAAATCGAGAAAATGGTTTATCTGAGCTCATTTTTGAATCGATCAGTTTAGATAAAGCCATTCATCCCATTGAGAGAGCTCATTTTGATTTCATTGCAACAGGCGCCATACCACCTAATCCATCCGAATTATTACTGCATGAGCGTTTTGCAAATCTTTTAGACAACCTTAGCAAACAATATGATCTAGTCATCATTGATTCTCCGCCTATTCTTGCTGTTACAGATGCCGCCGTAATCGGTCGTTTGGCTGGCGCCACACTGATGGTCATCAAAGCAGGGCAACATCCTGCAAGAGAATTGGAGCAAAGTACCAAAAGACTGATCCAAGCGGGTGTCAACCTAAAAGGCATCGTGTTCAATGACTTGCCAGAACTTGCCTCGCGTCCTGGCTATGGATATGGCAAGTATGTCTATCAGTATTCTTACAAAAGTGGCAAATAGCGCATCCACAAATTTCGTCAGGATTTTAAAGACTCGAGATGTTTTTCCACATCAGCTTTGCTAAATCCAATTGCGCTCGCAACGCGGTCAGCATGGCTGACTCGTGAAATACCGGGAATCAATCGATGGGTAGGCTCACCTTGTAAAAATTCTACTTGCAGATAGCTTCCAATTCCTTCACTGAGTAGCCGCTCACAGAGTTCATGATTATGTGTCACTAATAGCGTTGATGCTCCCAATTGATGAAATCCCTTTAAAACATATTCAGACAACGTCATTTTCTCTTCAAATGTCGTCCCTTCAGCCAATTCATCCAGAATAACCAAGCTAAGTGATGTCGAATTGAAAAAAATCTCACGGGTCTGTTTCAACTCATGTGCAAATCGACCCATTCCTTCTTCTAGTTTCCCTGCATCGGGTCTTTGATAAAAAATATGTTCGGCAGGGACAATCCGCGCCATGGATGCAGATAGATAACTTCCCGCTTGCCCTAAAATCTGCAGTTGCACGATCATTTTGCAATAAGCGGTTTTACCCCCGCTATTAGGGCCGGTAATAATCAACAATCGATTCGCTGCATCCATGGCGCGGATTGTCCCTGCCGAACATATTTTTTATCAAAGACCCGATGCAGGGAAACTAGAAGAAGGAATGGGTCGATTTGCACATGAGTTGAAACAGACCCGTGA
>SSFW01000174.1 GCA_008015595.1 Nitrosomonas sp.
CGCTCGTTGTAGGGACTCGGTTTAGATTTTTGAATAACACTAATTGGAATTTCCGGGTGGGGGGGGGTGAAACGCGGTTGTAAAAGAAAAAAAAAAAGGTTTTAAAAATTATTTTTTGTAATTTTGTTATTATTAGGTGTAGATCCATTTTCGATAACCGAATAATTAGTGGCGCTGACCTGGCGCCCTATAGGCCCACGGATCGGAAACGGCCCGCTTCCACGTCAGTGTGATGTTACATCTTGTGCCCCTGTGGGTGCCACTAGCACATGCCAGGACTGCATTGCAAACAGAGCATGTGCAGATGCATACCCAGCTATCTGTACTTTTTAGCCTTGAGGCTGAGGGAGTCTAAGACAAATAAAAGGCCTTTTCGATCATGATCTAAAGTATCCCCGGCCGGCCCCAGGGGATTTTTTATGAATTCCACGAATCAACGGTTATGTTACGAGGCGGTCGCGACACCGCGGGCTCTGTTTACTGGTAAAATAAACGCTATTTTTTAATCAATTTATTGTTTTAGGCAAAGCTCGGCCGTTTCGTGATTAAAAATCACCACGAGTCCCGTTGATCAAACTCATTTTCAAAACCATTTGGCAGATCTGGTGGTCCCCGTTCACAGACAGCCGTAAGCGGCCTAAAGATCGTAGTTTCCTGTAAACTCTTTAAAATCGCTTTGGCCACAACTCTATCTTTTATAACGGCAATCTGCTCAAGCCTTCCTCCGCAATGAGGACAAACCGTAACGTCGATTTTAAACGTTCGCTTCAGCATTTCTGACCACAACATCCGAGCTCGAAGGGCTTTCGTTTTAACATCCGGTGCTGCGGACTCACAAGTCGCAGCAGCCTTAGGCGTCTTCGGAACAATTCGCGATCTGTCCTTAAAATTTGGAGCAAACACACCATGATATCTAACTAAGTTCATCTTCGCTGGCGGTATCAAAGCCACAAGACGTGCAATAAAATCCAAATACGAAAAACTCACATGCGTCATCCCATCACGCCACGGAGTCTTCATTTTATAAATCAATAGATTTGGAAATGATTCACTCAAACGCTCTGTAGCAATTGGTCCTCTGGACATATAGCGAATCAGCTTTTCTAGTTTTTCACGGTCCTTACCGCTAACCCAAACTCTGGCATTTAAACTAAACCCGCCTACATTTGCCGAATACGGATCATTGTCTTCGGGGTCCACTTCAAGTTTTTTTATTCCAAATCGCCTGAGCCCTTGACCGGCTCTTTCACCAAAGCCTGCTTTGTGCCCGATTGAAATAGCTGCCACATCATTTAACAAGTTCTCATCAAACCCACCCTGTCCTTGGTCATCGATCCCAAGTTTTTGAACTAAAATCGCAACTTTGTTTTGGATCTTTGTGGCGAGCAACACGAGCTCTTCCCGAGTAGGCTCTGAAAGCCTTAAAAATTTATAGTCTCCATTTTCTGTTTTATAAAAGACCCCGTCTGCAAACAACGTATGAAAATGCACATTTAAATTCAAAGCTGAGCCAAATCTTTGGATAAAAGTCACGGATCCTGGACGCGCCACTTTGATCCCATAAAGCTTGGCCTGCTTTTTTTGATACGAGCTTATTGTTTGAATAAATACAGCTAAAATTTTATTTGTAAGCTTCGGATTATGTGCCATCTGATAACGCAGCTGATACGGAAACGATAAAACCCATTGGCGCATCACCACTTCTGGCAAGACCTGATCCACCAAGTGTGCTGCCTCGTCGTTCATGCGCCGAGCACAACAGCTCGGACAAAATCCTCTTTTCTTACAAGAAAAAGCTACGATCCCGGACTCGCGGCACTGATAACAATAGGTTCTTACAAATCCAAATTCAGCAATTCCGCAGCGAAGATATTTATTGAATTCATCTTTGATAAAGATCGGAATGTTCCTGCCGACTCTTTCTTGCTCCCGCAAAAATAGAGGCCAGTACGTTTCAACTGTTCGGTAGAGGAGCCCTTGCTCCGGACGGCGGCGGAGATATTTTGCTTGAGATTCAATTTTATTAACTGCCGCCATGATCTCTGACCATGACTGCAATTTTTAAACTCTATTAAAAAATATCCTGATCCAGAACGCCGCCATCTTTTTTGAAAGACTCACTCGGCCTTGGAATATCCGGCGCAAATTCAAGCTTCGCTTTTAACGACTGATTCTCGGCCATAATCTCAGCCTGTTTTTTTCTTGAAGCATGTATTTCCGCTTCAAGCTTTTCTTTGCTCTGGTTGATGATCTGATTCAAATTATCTTCTTTAGTTTTTAACTGATCTCGCTTTGCTTTAGTTCGCTCATTAACCAAACCGTCTACAATTGCATTCACTGTTTCTTCATCATGCCGTGCTAAAAACCAATAAACTAGCGGAGCTCCTAAAAACATCCCAACTAAAAAGATCCAGCCAACTTCTAGCCGATCATACACCACACCCATTTTAGCCTTCGCACGAAGGCTCTCAAACGGTGCATCGGTGTACATACGCACGCGCCATTCATGGTGCCAATCATTTAACTCCGGCCAATCAACCACCACCTGATTTGTTAATTTGCCTTTCGCATCTAAAACTTTAGCTCGGTCTAAATTCTGAAAAAACACGAGCCCCACTAAACATAGCATGACCGCATAAACAGTCACCACGGCTTTTGAGCTGGATAAACTGCTAACGCCATCTCCTGGAGCTCCTACCATCCTTAAAATGGTACCAACTACCAAAGACACCAAAATAAACGGAGCCAAATAAAACATTAAAAACGGAAAAACCAAATAAGCTCCATAAATCAGCCCAGAAACCACTGCAACAGCTGCGGCACCTACCAAAACAAAATTTTCAAAATGCTCATTTTTACTATTGCTCATTCTATCCTCTCCTAAACCTTCTCTGGAATTCCGCGCGGCCAAAGCTTTGATAAAAAATGACTGTATGACTCAACTAAAAATCCATCCGTACTACCGGCAACCTCCTTCAGATCACCATAGATCCGGTCCGTAAATCCTACCCAAATCACCCGGTGGATGAGTGGCCTTGATCCAACCATCACTGACCGGAGTCCCGATAATTTTTCTTCATACCGACTTTTTTTACGAGGCGTCGTTTCGATTTCAAAGGCGACTCGCTCACCTTTTGATGTGATAAAGATTCCATCTGGCACAAGTTCACTCGGTAACTCATTCCATGAAAAATCACTTTCAAACCCTTGAGCGCGTAACTTTCGCTCTGGAAGCCAGCGAATGATTTTACCCGTCCGCTCAATAGCGATCCGACAATCGTTAACCTTTGTGTCGTGTTCATAATTTCTAAAATCGATTTGAGAAATAACCTTAAGATCTGCCAAATGTGGCTTTTTCGATCTTAAAACTTGTACAGCTAAACCAGTTACCAGGTACAAACTCTTTGATTCAGAGTAAACTTTTTCAGATTTTAAAAATCCATGGCGCTTTAAAATTTGTAATCTCTGACGAGTTACAAACAATCCCTTTGGCAATGGGTCGGTTACCTTTTCTCGGACATCAAAAAACCGGAAATAAATTTGCTCTAAGGACGCAAACTTCTGCTCCAAAATAAATCCAAAAATATCCAAATCCCGATCCGTTAATCGAAAATTCTTGAGCTTTACATTTGACCTAACTTTTAATTTACTGCCTGTTTTTTGATCTATTTCTAATTCCATATCTTCTCTCAATTTCCTTATTCATTTCTTTATTTACCCAAACCCACTACCAACTTTAATACCCCTATCTCCAAACCCACCCAACTCGTGACCACTTCATCTCGTAGGGAGGGAGTGGTCACGAGTTGGGTGGGTTTGGTCTAATCACCTAAACTATTGAAATCACTTGATCTATCTGTGTTAGTTTTCAACAAAAGTCCTCAATTAAAAGCAGGATATTTTTGAGGACTTTACCACAGAGGTTTTTCTAGCAGATGTTTCTGGATTTTAAAATACGAAGACTTTACAAAATGCTTTTTTTAAATGGCATTTATGCTTATTTGGCGTCTAAAGGCTGCTGGCTGGTTTTTAATTTTTTGAATATCAATCGATTATGCTTGCGCTGAAAAGTTTAACCTGGGGCATTTTAAGAGGTTTTATGGCGGTTTTGAAAAGATGTCTTGAGCTCTTTTGCAGATTTAATTTTCTAGGTTTAAAGATTTGAATTCTACGAACGCTACTTTTTCTAGCAATTCGTTGCTCGTCACAAAATTGCTGTGCTTGGCTTTGATGGATTCAATGAAACTTGGATTTGCTTGAATGTATTCTTTAAATCGAGCTGAAAGCTTTAACTCCGCTGATCTTTTCTCGTTCTCTTCGGCCTGGTTGATTCGGGCTAATTCCTGATCAAGCTCTTGCTGCAAAGTCTCTGAATACTTTTGGCTAATGTACTCCCGACCTGAACCCAATACCCCAAAAAGGATGTTAGCAAGATTGCCGGTCTTTCCATTCTCAACATCATAGCTCAACGCCGATAAACTTCGTTGGGTGATTTCTTGTGTGGTTTTACCAGATGTAACCAAGTTTTGAAGGTTGACCACCGAAATGCCAAACCGACGGAGGTTTTCTGGAATGATTAAAATCTCAGCTGCTGTATTAGTAGTTTCTTTATTATATAAATCATTACTACTACTATAAGGGAGCCTTGGCTCAGGTTGCGGCTCATGTTGCGGCTCAACTTTGACTCTAGTTTGACTTATGTTTGGCTCAACTTTGGCTCTAGTTTTGATAGATAACAGATCTGAATATACCCCTTGTGGCAGAGCATATTTAGTCCAACCACCCCGGCCATCTTTAAACTCAGCCCTAAGAAGGTAACCCTTTTGTTCTAAACGCTGAACTGCCTTCCTTGCCGCCGCCACCGTGGTTCTTAAGCTGGCTGCTAAATTTGAAATTGTAATAGGTCCAGAAATTTTACTTCCAAAATGCAAACAAGAATCGAATACGAAAATGAGAGCATCTCGTTGAAGACCAACAAGCGACTCAAATGAGCCATTTGGCTCAACTTTGGCTTCACTTTGACTCAACTTTGACTCAAGACGTGGCTCAGGTTGCGGCTTAACTTTTGGCTCAGGTTTAGATTTTATGAAGCGAGATGGCTCAACTTTGGCTCTAGTTTGACTTATGTTTGGCTCATGAAATGGCTCAACTTTGGCTTCGCTTTGGCTCAACTTTGGCTCAAGATTTAAATCAGTTTTTAGTATACTCTTGGCGATTATATTTAAAGGCTGAGGCTCTTCTTCATCAAAAAACGCAAAATCATCAACTGAAACTTTAGACTTTTTAGCCATTTAAGATCTCCAAAACTTTAGACGTCAGCATTTCATACTGGGCCGAAGCTCTTGTGTTGAGATCGTAAATGGTCTGTTTTTTAATCGCGGCTCGCTTTACACCGGAGTCTAATCCGATAGGGTCAAAAACATTAACCTTTCCGGCGTATCTCGTTTTTATAAATTCAAGCGCTGACTTATCATTTGTTGATCTTTGGTCCATCCGGGTAGGCAGTATTCCAAGAATACTTGGAACTTTATCATAAAATTCTTTGAGAGTTTCTCGGTTGCTAAGTACGGCCTCAATTGTTGGAACGCTAAACGCTGATAAGTCGGTTGGAATTATAATTGAATCAACAAAAGTAAGAACATTCAGGTTCATTAGACCCATTGCCGGTGAAGTATCGACAATTATGTAGTCGTATTTATCTTCTAAGCCTGATTTTTTAAAACGTAGAGCCATAAGTTCATCTTGTTTTGGCTTGCCTGCGATCTCTCTTTCTAAAGAAGCCAATCGTTTTGAAGTTAAAAAGAGATCGATTTCTCCACCATCGGTTTTTATTTGATGGAATCCCTCTTCAGGATTCTTACCATCGATAAGAAAATCAGCGAAATCTGCCTTATCTTTTAGTCGCAATTGAAAATAACTTCTAACAGACCCTTGAGGATCAGCATCAACCAAAAGAACCTTAGCCTCAGGATTTTTATTTTTAATTCCGGCTGCTATATTTACAGCAGAAGAAGTCTTTGCTACGCCACCTTTAAAAGAAACAATTCCAATCTTTTTACAGCCCATTTAAAACCCCAATCTTAGGTTGTTTAAATGGTATCTCTATTTTTTTTTTAAAGTCCAGACATTAGATTTTTTGCCGTATGCATCGCGTTGTTTTGGGATGCACAATTCCTAACTTGCTCTAATAAGCGCCTTAGGAAGCTGTTTTGCGCGTTGGTGTACTTTTGAAATATCAACCGAGTGTTGGAGGTTCAGCCAAAACTCAGCACTCATAGAAAATGCGGCCGCAAATTTAACCGCTAGCTCTGGCGTAATAGCAGTATGGCCATTGATAATACGATTTATAGTCTTAGTATCAACCTTAATATGGTTTGCAAACGCTTTCTGAGTAAGATTCAACGGACGCAAAAACTCTTCATTTAACATTTCACCAGGAGTCACAGGATTTTTAAAAATTCGTTTATTCATAAAACTTCCTCATTTCGTTAGTGGTAATCAACAACATCTACTTCTAGGGGACCTTGATCAGGCTGGGACCATTTAAAAATCACTCGCCACTGATCATTTACACGGATGCTATGATAACCTAAAAGATCATCCTTTAAAGCTTCCAGCTGATTACCTGGAGGAGCCTTTAAATCCGAAAGCTTGTGAGCAGCGTCAAGAGCAAACAACTTTCTTCTTACTATTTTACTAACATTCGCCCAACCAACGCCGCGCGGGACCTTGTCATTCAAAAAGAAATTTTCCAACTCTTTATTCGCAAACGCTCGGATCATCTAAACTCCAACTTTATATTACCATAATGTGGTATACCATGCAATGGTAATAATATTGGTTAGAAAATTCAACGTAATTTGCTAATTTTCTTAGATAATCTGAGGCGGTCACATTTATAAACACCGATAAAGCGTCCCTTTGGAGATTCCCAGGGTCTTACAAATCTCAGCCACAGGGATGCTTTTTTCATTGTGGAGTGTCTTGGCAAGCTGGATCTTTGAATCATCCATAAGCCGCGGCCTTCCGCCTTTACGGCCGCGAGTAGCGGCTGCTTTGAGCCCGGCGAGGGTTCTTTCCCGAATCAATTCCCGCTCAAATTCAGCCAGAGCTCCAAAAATATGTAAAAATAATTTCCCACTGGCGGTCTCAGTATCAATATTTTCTTGAATGGATTTTAACCCAATTCCAAGCTTTTCAAAATCAGCTACAAGCTCCACTAAATGCTTTAGTGACCGAGCTAGCCGATCAAGCTTCCAAACCACCACAACGTCACCCGGGCGCAAATACCCAAGCATCTGATCAAGTCCTTCGCGACTTGATTTAGACCCGCTCACGGTATCTTGATAAATATTGCGATCTTCGCAGCCCACCTTTTTTAAAGCATCAATTTGTAGATTAAGACTTTGCTCTTGTGTTGAGATCCTAGCGTAACCGATAAACATAAAACTCCCGTGGTGATAACCAAAGAGTTTCAAAAAGGTCAGCCTACTGCAATTAGTAATTCGATTTCAAACAGAGGTTTTAAGACGGCTTTTGAAACTAAAAATTCCCTGTAACATAAAACTTTATGTTACA
>SSFW01000168.1 GCA_008015595.1 Nitrosomonas sp.
CTCTACCGCCTGCTCGCTTCCGATATCTTTTTTGCCTACAACATGCAACACGCTAAAGGCGCGAAGATGCCACGCGGCAGTAAAGAAGCGATTCTGAAATATCGCATCCCAATCCCGCCGCTTGAAATCCAGCGCGAAATCGTGAAGGTGCTGGATACGTTCACCCAGCTGGAGGCGGAGCTGGAGGCGGAGCTGGAGGCGGAGCTGGAGGCGCGTCGGCGGCAGTACAAGTACTACCGCGACGCGCTCTTGACATTCGGCGAATGCACGGACGCTGAAGCAAGCAAGCAAGCAAGCAAGCAAGCAAGTATAAGGTGGATGACCATGGGTGAGATTGGAAAATTCACGCGCGGCCGTCGATTCACCAAGGACGATTATGTCCAGGAAGGAATCGGCTGCATCCACTACGCTGACATTTATACCCGACACGGAACCTCGGCGTCAGCGGCTGTCTCGCATGTACGGCCGGACATGGCGTCGAGCCTGCGCTTTGCCAAACCGGGTGACATCGTTATCGCTGCTGTCGGTGAAACGGTCGAGGATGTTGGCAAGGCGGTTGCTTGGCTTGGCACCGACCAGGTCGCGATTCACGACGACTGTTTTACGTTTGAGCACTCGATGAATCCGAAGTTCGTGTCTTACTGCCTCCAAACAGAACAATTGAAAGCAGAGAAGAACAAGTTTGTTGCCCGCGCAAAGGTCAAGCGCCTGTCTGGCGAGAGCCTGGCAAAACTCACAATCCCAGTCCCGCCTATAGAAGAGCAGGACCGCATCGTCGCCATTCTCGACAAATTCGATGCGCTGGTGAATGACATCGCCTCGGGTTTACCTGCCGAGATCAAGGCCCGCCGCCAGCAATACCAGCACTACCGCGACCGGCTTCTCACTTTCAAGGAAGCCGCATGAGCGAAGACATCAAGCCCTTTCGCTATGAGCCGATTGCGCTGTCCAACGAAAGCACGGTTGTCGCCGAATTTCAGCCTGATGCCTTGGGAGTGCGCGAGGCGGCATACCAGTCCGAAGCTGAACTGGAAAAGGAATTTATCAAGCAGCTCCAGGTGCAGGCCTATGAATACCTGCCCATCACATCGGAGGCTGAGCTGGTAGCCAATCTTCGCCGCCAGTTGGAAAAGCTCAACAAGGTCACCCTGTCGGATGCAGAGTGGGAGCGATTCTTCAGCACCTGCATTGCAGGCGCGAATGACGGCATCCTGGAAAAGACCGCGCGCATTCAGGAAGACCATGTGCAGGTTTTGAAGCGCGACGACGGTAGTACCAAGAACATCTACCTGATCGACAAGGCCAACATCCACAACAACGCCTTGCAGGTCATTAACCAGTATGAAGTCGCAGGCGCTCGTGCCAACCGTTATGACGTGACGGTGCTGGTCAATGGCCTGCCGATGGTGCATATCGAATTGAAGCGTCGGGGCGTGGACATCCGCGAGGCCTTCAACCAGATCAACCGCTACCAGCGCGACAGTTTCTGGGCGGGCTCAGGCTTGTTCGAGTACGTGCAGCTTTTCGTCATCAGCAACGGTACTCTGACCAAGTATTACAGCAACACCGTGCGTGACGGGCATTTGAAGGAGCAGTCCGCCAAGCGCAGCAAAAGCAAGACCTCCAACAGTTTCTCCTTTACCAGTTGGTGGGCCGACGCGAAAAACCAGCCCATCACTGAGCTGACAGGTTTCACGAAAACCTTTTTCGCCAAGCACTCGCTGCTCAACGTCCTCACCAAATACTGCGTGTTCGATGTGGATCGCAAGCTGCTGGTGATGCGGCCATACCAGATCGTGGCGGCCGAGCGCATTTTGCAGCGCATCGCCACAGCCACCAATCACAAGCAGCTCGGCACCGTCGCGGCGGGCGGCTACATCTGGCACACCACCGGCAGTGGCAAGACGCTGACCAGCTTCAAGGCGGCGCAACTTGCCCGGGGCTTGCCAGATATCGACAAGGTGCTCTTCGTGGTGGACCGCAAGGATCTGGACTACCAGACCATGCGCGAATACGAGCGCTTCGAGAAGGGCGCAGCCAACTCGAATACCTCCACGGCTGTGCTGCAAAAGCAGCTGGAAGACCCGAACGCCCGCATCATCATCACCACCATCCAGAAGCTTTCCCGCTTCGTCGTCAAGAACAAGAAACACCCGGTGTATGACGCGCACGTGGTGGTGATCTTCGACGAGTGCCACCGCAGCCAGTTCGGCGACATGCACGCCGAAATTACGCGGGTGTTCCAGCGCTACCACCTATTCGGCTTCACCGGTACGCCGATCTTTGCCGAGAACTCCGGCACCACAGGTAACCCGCTGAGACGCACCACGCAGCAGGCCTTTGGCGACAAGCTGCACACCTACACGATTGTCGATGCCATCAACGACAAGAACGTGCTGCCGTTTCGCATCGACTACATCAACACGGTCAAATTGCCTGCGGGCATCAAAGACAAAAAGGTGTCGGCCATCGACACCGAACGGGCGCTGCTAGCGCCGGAGCGCATCACACAGATCGTGGGCTACATCCGCGAGCACTTCGACCAGAAAACCAAGCGTGCCAGCACGTACCGCCACGATGGCAAACGGCTGGCTGGTTTCAATTCGCTGTTCGCCTGTGCGTCCATTGATGCCGCCAAGCGTTACTACGCGGAGTTCGTTGCACAGCAAAAGGAGTTGCCCGAGGCCCAGCGGCTCAAGGTGGGCTTGATCTACAGCTTTGCCGCGAATGAAGAGGAAAGTGATGGTCTGCTCGGCGAGGAGGACTTCGAAACCGAGGGGCTGGATCAAGGCTCGAGAGATTTTCTGGATGCGGCGATCCAGGACTACAACGCACTGTTCAGCACCAGCTTCGACACCTCCGCCGACAAGTTCCAGAACTACTACAAGGACTTGTCGCAGCGTCTGAAAAAGCGTGAGCTGGACATCGTCATCGTGGTCAACATGTTCCTCACCGGCTTTGACGCCACCACGCTCAACACGCTGTGGGCGGACAAGAACCTGAAGGCTCACGGCTTGATCCAGGCCTATTCGCGCACCAACCGCATCCTTAATTCGGTCAAGACCTACGGCAACATCGTTTCCTTCCGCAATCTGGAGCAGGAGACCAACGACGCGCTCGCCCTGTTTGGCAACAAGGATGCCAAGGGTATCGTGCTGTTGAAGCCTTACGCCGAGTACTACAAGGACTACGAGAAGCGCATCGGAGAACTCACGGCTGGATTCCCACTCGGGAAAGCCATTGTTGGCGAGGCGGCACAGAAGGCATTCATCAAGCTGTTTGGCTCGATTTTGCGACTGAAAAACATCCTCACGGCCTTCGACGATTTCGCGGGCAACGAAATTCTCTCCGAGCGCGAATTTCAGGACTACCAGAGCCTGTATTTGAACCTGTACGCAGAATTCCGGGCGACGTCGGCTGCCGAGAAGGAGTCAATCAACGACGATGTGGTGTTCGAGATCGAGCTCATCAAGCAGGTAGAAATCAATGTCGACTACATCCTGCTCTTGGTCGAGCAGTACGTGAAGAAAAAGGGTTCGGGCGACGATAAGGAAATCCGCGCCACCATCGAACGCGCCATCAATTCCAGCCCTGGCCTGCGCAACAAGAAAGACCTCATCGAACAGTTTGTCGATTCAGTGAACACCAAGGCCAAGGTGGACGCGCAGTGGCAGGCCTTCGTTGCGGCGAAAAAGACCGAGGAGCTGGAACGCATCATTGCGGAGGAAAACCTCAATGCCGAGGCGGCACGTGAATTCATTAGCAATGCCTTCCGCGACGGCAGCATCTCGGCAACCGGTACTGCCATCACCAAGATACTGCCGCCGGTATCGCGGTTTTCCAAGAACAATGGCCACGCAGCCAAGAAGCAGACGGTGCTGGACAAACTTGCCGCTTTCTTCGAACGGTATTTCGGACTGGCGTAAGGAGAAGACCTATGAAGTTCAACATAACCACACTCAGCACCTTTCTTTAACTTTCAAGGAATCCTGTTCATGAGCAATACCCCATTCGATCCTTCGAAATTCACCGCACCGAAAGCCAAGCCGCTGCCAGTCATTCTTCTACTTGATGTCAGCGGCAGCATGAGCGGAGACAAGATCCACAATTTGAACGATGCTGTTCGCGATATGTTGGATACATTCAGCGACACCGAGAATGGTGAAACTGAAATCCATGTGGCAATCATCACCTTCGGTGCTCAAGTAACACTGCATCAGCCGCTTGCGAGTGCCAGCACTATTCATTGGCAAGATCTTTCTGCTGGCGGCATGACCCCACTTGGTACGGCACTGCAAATGGCCAAGGCCATGATTGAAGACAAAGATGTCGTTCCTTCACGTGCGTATCGTCCGACGGTCGTGTTGGTTTCTGATGGCGGGCCGAATGATGCATGGGAAAAGCCGCTGGATGCGTTTATTGGTGACGGCCGCTCTGCAAAATGCGACCGCATGGCAATGGCCATTGGTGCAGATGCAGATGAGGCAGTACTTGGGAAGTTCATCCAAGGCACACCTAACCACCTCTTTTATGCAGAGAACTCCAAGCAGCTACGTGACTTCTTCAAGTTCGTCACCATGTCGGTGACCATTCGCACAAAGTCACAAACGCCAAATATCGTGCCTGAAGCGAACGCTATCGATGTACAGCCCGCCACGATAGATGCACGCAAAGAAAAGCCGCAGAGTTCTTCTGCAGAGGATGGGGGGTATTGGTAATGGCGCAGGCAATTGGAGATCCAGAAGAGCTCGAGCGATTCGCATACTCGTTGCAACAGTTTATTGATTCGCTCAACGATGCTGTAGGCAATCTTAACGGTGCCTTTGCTTCACTGGGCGACACGTGGCAAGACGAAAAGCGCGCACGGTTTGAGGAGGACTACAACGCGCTCGTCCAACAGTTGCAACATTTCAACGAGAACGCGTCTGAGCAAGTTCCGTATCTGGGTGCGCTCGCATCACGGCTGCGGGATTACTTGCAAAGCTAAAGGGGCTGAAATCGCAATGGCACAAGTTTCAATTGGACAAGTGGAAAATCTGGAAGACCTCGTGCGTGGGCTACAGTCAGTGCGCGAGGCTCTAGAAACCGCATGCCGCGAACAAATTGCCGTTGCGCAACAGAAATGCGCAGAGGCTCGCGAAGAAGCGCAGAACAGTGCGAGCATGCTGGAGAGTTCCACTCAGCAGGAACAAGCAGCACAGCAAAAAGTAGACGGCGCTGAGCAGGCGCTTAATAGCGCTCAAAGCTCACTTGCTTCCGCCCAGTCTTCGCTATCGTCTTGCCTTGCCCAACCGCCCGATGACGAAGGGCGTTGCCCGGACTGCTCCGGCGAGTACTCTGCTGTTTCCGAAGCAGAAGCCTCTGTTGAGCAGGCCCAAGGCATGCTGGAGCAAGCAAGAGCAGAGCTTGAGGTAGCGACAGGAAATCGCATCTCCATGGAGCAGCGCCTTGATCTTGCGAGGCAGGCACAGGCGATGGCGGAATATGCTCTGGAGCAGGCTCAACAAGAATGCGCTACGCGCTTGGCGACTGTTGATCAAGCTATTGCAATAGGCACTGCGCGGTTAAATTCCGCGCAACGAGCACTCGACGCATATCTTGCAACGAACCCGCCCGCTGCACAATTCCATGCTTGGTTGAAATGGAACCCGGCGCAGAATGGCCGCCCTGTCACACCAGACACCCTACGGGACCGTATGAATCTATCGTCAGAACAACGACGATTGTTTCAGGAATATCTTTACGACCGTAATCCAGCGTATCGCAAGCAAGTGGATAAGTATCGGAACCTGTGGGCAACAGCCAAGGGTGATGCAGAGCGCAACATCGTCGCACGTAGGGCGCGCATACACCTTAGTGGCGAATTTGGGGAACAAATGGCTCGGCACGCACTTGCGCCACTTGGCGGCAGGATCGAAACCCAGGGGCGAACTTTCGTTGGTGACAACGGGCGGTACACAAAAACTGATCTTTTGATTACCGATTTACGGGTCCCGGTCATATTGGGGCGTGGCGAGGGTATGGGTGCGCCGGTAGGAGGCTCAATGGCATTTGAGGTGAAATGCGGCAAGGCCGAATACCTCTACTCCCAGAAGGATCACATGGTTTTCCAGGCCGAAGGGCATAAGCAGGCAGATGCGCAATGCACCCTTTGCTCACGAGATATTCACGACCTGCCGCCAGAGAAAGAGAAAGAGCTTCGTGACACTCTGCGCGACGCTGGCTCGCCTATGGTAGGCATGCTGCCAAGCAAAAATGAAATAGATCAGTCGTGCCTTGACTTTATTCGCCTGGACGAGGAGGTGTGACCATGAAAGTACGTTTCGCCATTGTTGGCTCAGACCTGCTCGCACAAGTCCGGGCTGAAATTGACGCTCTTCTAAGTGCAGTCAATGCCGGAGACATGGATGGAGTGGATGCGGCTACGACACTCCTTTTGAAATTAACAGCGGATTGCAGTTCGATTGACTTATCCGAGGATGAGTGGCGCAAGTTTCTCAACAAAATTCGGCTGAAGAATCCCGATTTCAAATCCAACTATCTTTTGCCTGGCGATATTTGCGCCCCTTTATTTCCAACAATTGGAGCTAGCGACTATGTTCTCGAACTTCCAATAGATGGAGATATGGAAGAGGAGGAAGCTGATGTTTGATGAGGTTTTTGGAATGGCCGCACTATGTGCTGAGAATTTCCGCGAAGGAGTACGTGATTCGTTTGGAGCATCCATTGTTGAGGATGTACTAGGCCCAATTATCAAGGAGGTTGATTCGCTCCGTGTTTTCAATGCTGAATTCCAGCGGCAATCGCTCAGCATTGACGGAACCTTGACTGATGCGCGAACGCACGAGTTCAAAGATAGTGGGTGCATGCGATGAACGGAAGTGCAAAATCTTTTCAGAATGTGATTGCCAAATTACACAAGGCAATCGCGAACTATCACGAAGGACTTGTACGCATCGACCGCGAATTCCATGCGCCCAGAAAAGCGTTAAACGCGGATCAAGAGCGTAACCGGGAAATCAGAAAGTCGAATTGGAAGTTAGCCTTTGCCAAAGAATGGGCAAGGAACGCAGCTGAAATAGCGTCTGCAAGCTCGCGGATTCGGCGGCATCAGCCCTCTTTTGTAGATTTTGGCGCAGAAATGCCATTGATGGCATCGGAAGTCCCTGCTGACCTTGTAATGGGCTCGCTGCAGGTCTCTTTTGAGCAGTTTTCTTGTCATCTCCCACGGGTCATCTCATTCCCTTTCGCCAGCGCTCTTGTTTTGCCGCAAGGCAATTTAGAGCAAAAGCGACTCGCTCATTGCCTCTTGTTGCGCTTGCTATCCGCTTTGCCACCAGGGCAAATAGAGTTGACACTGATTGACCCACTGCAGCTAGGGCAGTCGGTAGAGCCGTTCCTGCCACTGTTGAAGGTAGAGCAATTGGTGTCGCAGGGTCATGTTCTTACTCGCTCGGACGAAATCGAGGTCGCGCTCGGCAAACTGACGGACGAGATTGAGGAAATGATCCAGCAGCGATTCAATGACAAGGCATCCAACTGGTCGGAATACAACGCTCTCAACCCCGACACCCCATTGCCTTACAAGGCGGTCGTGCTTTTTGATGTACCGGAGCAGATATCGGAAAAATCTATCTGGTTCCTTGGCCGCATTTGTGAAAACGGTCCACGCTGCGGTGTACTGCCCATCATTGCAATTGATAACAAGCGCGTGGAAGACAGACGATATGAAAAGTTCAACGCCACGCTAGATGCCTCATCTACGCAGCTTGATCATCTATTGCAGTGCGCCGGGGTTGCTGAGCTGTCATTCACATTCCAGCCTGAGCAATGGCCGCGTCGGGAAGTGGTTGATGGCTTCATGGCAAGGCTTGCTGAAAATTGCGCAGCAAAGACGCGCTTCAAGAAAACGATGCCTGATCTCTGGACGAACCTCATCAACGATGAAACGACCATTGGCGGCTTTGATATTCCCATCGGATGGACTCCCGCTGGCAACTTCGCGAGGCTGAGAGTGGGCGCGACGGACTCTGAGCATCATGCGTTGCTTGCGGGGAAGACGGGCTCTGGCAAATCCAATTTGCTTCATGTCTTGATTCACACGCTATGCGAGAAATACTCACCCGAAGAGCTTGACCTTTATCTACTGGATTACAAGGAATCGACGGAGTTCAATGTCTATGCAGCGCCGCCACTTCCACATGCCCGTCTTGTTGCCACGGAAAGTGATCCTGAATATGGTGTTACCGTCCTACGGCATCTTGTGGGTGAACTGGAAACTCGCGCACGGATATTCAAGTCTGCAAACGCCCGAGATTTTGCCGAATATCGCAAGTTAAGTCGGGTGCGATTGCCCCGCGTTCTGTTGATCATCGATGAGTTTCAGGTTCTGTTTTCAGAAGGCCGCCAGGTGGCAGAAGCGGCTGAGCAACTGCTCTCGCAGCTTTTGAAGCAGGGACGTTCGTTCGGCATTCACATCCTTCTGGCTACTCAGACTCTGAAAGGTATCAACGCCCAGTCAATTGGAAGCATCATCACCCAGTTGGGATGTCGTATTGCACTGGCTTGTGGGCAGGAGGATTCCGCAATGATCCTCGGGGGTGGAAACTGGGCTGCAGCAGAGCTGCGTAGCCCACCTGAAGGGATCATCAACAATGCTAACGGTGCCAAATCCGGCAATGTTAAGTTCATGATTCCATTCGCCGGAGAGAGCGAACATCGGCGTGAGTTACTCAGGAAACTGATAGAGCGTACATCTCTTTCCGGCGCTCCCACCAAAACGAAAATTTTCAGCGGAGCATCTCTCCCAGAAATTCCGTCAATCTCTGAATATCAGACAGCCTGCGAACATGACGAAACGCTTGTTTTGGGTGAAAGGCTCACTTTCGAAGCAGCCCCGTTGACGTTGCCGCTTACTCGTCGATCTGCGTTTAATGTCCTATTCAGCGGGTACAACGATCAGATTCACGACGGGCTGCTGTCCGCCATGCTTTACAGCCTGTCTTTCGCCCACGGCTTTGATGAGGTAATTTATTTTAACGCTCGAGGGGTTGCTCCCGGAGGAGCATTCTTCGCCGCCACGCAAGTCCTCGGTGCGCGCTTCAAAATGTTCGATGATATTTCTGCGCTACCGTTACAAGTGATATCAGACGATCTTGGGGCTCGTCGCATCGCGCTAATCGTCGACGGCCTCGATTCTGAGAAAATACTACATCCAGCCCCTGCGTTTAAATCACCCAAGCCCGGCGACCCGCCAGCCCCTGCGGACCTTTTGAAGCGTCTCGCGGAAGACGGCCCACGGAAAGGTACATTTGTATTTGCCTTTGTCGACCGCTGGCAGCGCTGTGCCACCGCATGCAAAGACCTTTTTTCCTTTTTCGAGTTGCGCGTGGCCTATTGCATGAATGAGGACGATGCAGGATCACTTGTGAGTGGAGGAATCGGCAAGTTCAAAGGCATTGAAAAACCTAACCGCGCTGTATTCGTAAACAAAATGACGAATGACATCGCATGGTTCCGCCCATATGTTCAGGAAAACTCTCGATGAAAAAATTTCTGCTCACATGGTACGGAATTACAGATTTTCGTGCTTCCCTGGGATTCGAAAATACCGATGGCCCAATTGTAGGAGCCCTTTCCGGTGAGTCCTATTCTGATGTGATCATCCTGGGCTATACCCGCGCGGATAATGACTCCAACGAAATAATCGAAGCGCAAAAAACATTCGCACATGAATTATCGTCAATACGAAACGCGGGACTTGAGAAGGATTGGAAAACCGCCAGTCAGTTTGTTTCTAGGTTTGCAAATACAACTGCTGCCCATGAGCATTTTGAGACTTGGCTGAAAACAAAAGCTGCAATTCAGGGTTGCAACGCAAGCATCCGATTAACAGGCGAGAAACTTCGTCAACTCAACGATACCGAAGGTATTTATGCTGGCGCGATGCGAGCATTGGATCGGGTGGAGCGTGAATCAGGTGAAAAGTTTGTCACCCTCTACCTTAGTCCTGGAACTCCGGTAATGGCCTTTGTATGGGCGTTAGCAGCACTGAGCTACCCTGAACTCAAAAAACGGCTTATAGCATCGTCCGTAGTTGGCAAGGAGCCCGAGGTTGTATCACTGCCCGCCGATTGGCTCAAGCGACACGGAGCAAAACAGGAGGCGATCCGAGACATCCCTAACGGATTTGATGTGACCTTCCATCTTTTTGGTGAGCAACGGATGCCTGCCTTGCTCAGTATCCGGCAATTTGAGTCGGCGCACCACATTTTCGTCAACTCAAAAGACTATCCAGCTACGTGTATGCGGGCATTTATTGGCTCCCGGGACCTACACGAACTTTCTGTTGACCCTTGGGATGATCGAGCCGTTCATGAGCGAATTACAGAGCTGGCCAAACAATTTCCAGAAAAAACACGAATCGGAATCAATCTGACCGGCGGAACTAAATTAATGTTTGCAGGCGCACTATCTGCTGCTCGCGAGCTTGGTGCTGTTCCCTTTTACTTTGATAGTCGAAATCGTCGAGTAACTTTTGTCGACAGCCTTCGTCGTGAAAAAATCAGGCAGATTGATTCAATCGAAACATTCTTGCGCCTCAATAGCGATGGATTAGACATCTCCGACAGTGCCGCGGTGAATGAGATGTCGCCTGATCGTCAACTCCTGACCAAGACACTCTGGATTCATCGTGAAAAGTTACGAAGATTTTATAAAGAACTAACCGACTATAACAATGCGTTCAAACCATTCGAAATCTGTCGAGACGGCTTTATTTTTAAGCTGGAAAGTTCGGAGAGAGCGATAATTCAAGGCTACGGATTAGATCTAGTGTTTGCAAAATGGCATGATTTTGCCAAATACCTGTCGGGCGGCTGGTTCGAGGAGTTTATCTATTTGCAATGCAAGCCCTACGAGGATGCTGGCGTTATACAAGATTTGCGTATCAACGTAAAACTGAACTTGAAGCAAGAAAACGCCTGGGGTAATTCGAATTGGGGTATGGAATATAGCGAGCTGGATATCACATTCACCGACGGTTACTCGCTTTACATCGTGGAATGTAAGGCAGGCAATGTAACGCAGGAGCAGGTTATGAAGCTGCAAAACCTTGTGCGCTTCTACGGAGGAATTGAGGGTCGTGGCATCGTTGCCTGTTGTGTTCCACCAAATACTGAATCGGCCAAGAAAAAGATCAAGGATGCGAGGCTGATGCTTTGGAGTGGAGCGTCACTTGCTGAGCAGATCAAGACGATGATGAACAGCATCACCGCGCGAGCCGAAGCGATAGAGGGAACTACGTGACACTCCATCTGGTTTGCGACATTTCCGGCAGCATGAGCGATGGGGGAAAGCCCTTCATCATGAGAACACTGGTTACAACCGTTGCTCAATGGGTGTCGTATGGCTACGGGCGTGCTGAGATCGCTTTGTGGGCCTGGGGCTCTGAGGCGCGCCGCATACCTGACTGGAGCACAAGAAGCGAATTTCCGGTGGAGCTACTTTCATGCGCAGGAACTGCAAATGGTTCGTCATTGATTGAGTCGCTTGGTGACAAGCCCGACGGCAAGGTTTTGCTTTTCACTGACGGGTTCTGGTCTCGGGATGATGCGAGGGCTTTGCATCGGTGGAAGGACAATTTGCCCTCAGACACGCTGCGAATCATAAAGATTGGCGCAGATGCGAATCCCAAACTCAAAGGGTCTGAGATGTTCTCATCAGACGAGTTGTTTTCTGCGCTTGATGGCTGGTTTGAAGAGGATGAGGAGTGGGCATGACGCTGTGGAAAAGTTTTGGCGCAAGCGTTCGCGGCCCAAGTCACATTACTGAAGGTTTGCCAAACCAAGATGCTTGGATGTCGTTTCACCATACTTGGGGGGATGGCATTGTGGTATCCGATGGGGTTGGCTCAAAGCCATTTTCCAATTTTGGAAGTGATGCCGCGTGCTTGGCTGTCGGTTGTGCAGCTCTAGCATGTCGCATCAAGGCTGAGATATCTCAGGTAGAGATAGACCGCGATTACCTATTGGAACGGATACAACATTATTGGCTCTCCAATATTAGCCCACTTGAGCCTCGAGATTGTTCTGCGACCTGTCTGTTCGCGTTCCGCTTCGGAGATGGCTTAATTCACTTGGGGATGCTTGGCGATGGTCTTGTCGCAGCTCTCAAACCTGATTGTTCTGTCGTATCACTCACTGAAGACAAGGGCTACGGTTTTTCCAACATCACCACTGCGTTATCCACGAATGTTTCGCTGAATGAATGGCGGCATATTTCGCTTCCGGAGGAAGAGTGTATTGCTGTATTCCTGTGTACCGATGGCGTAGCGGATGACTTGGATGATGTCGATGGTTTTGTATCGGGCTTTATCGAGGCACATTGCTCCATCGCCGAAATAAGTGCCAATCGCCGCACCCGAGAAATGCTCGAAAAATGGCCTACTCCCAAACACAGCGACGACAAGACCATCGCTTGCCTTTTCCGTGAGGACGCCCCGGATGCATGAATCCATAGAACACAAAGCTCCGAAAGTTCTTGTGGATGAGTATGGCAATTTCCATCAGATTACCGATGAACTTGCTCGCGGTGGACAAGGCGTGGTCTACCGCACCACGGATGCGGATTTGGCTGTCAAGCAACCGCTGGATGCTTCCGGTCAGCCGGACAAAAATGCCAATCTGCGCGAACGTTTTCAGCGCATCCGCCTGCTGCCCATGCCACGGCGCATCCCCGTTTCCCTACCGCTCGCCATCTTGCGAGACGAACCGGGCTATGTGATGCGTCTATTGAACGATATGAAGCCATTCGCCGTTTTCGATTTGGACGGCAGAAGCAAGAAGAAGCTGGAAGATGAAAAGCAGGCCTTGCCGCAATGGCTGGCGAAGATCCCTGAAAAAGATCTGGCGCTTCGGCTGCTGCACTACGCCAGCACAGGTTCTACACGTCGCCGTCTGCGCGCGCTGGCGAAGTGCGCCACCATCCTCGCCCGCCTTCACAACGCGGGCATGGTTTATGGTGACATTTCTCCCAACAATGCTTTTATTGGTGAAGGTGACACCCCCGATGTCTGGCTGATAGATGCTGACAACATGCGCCCTGAGTTAGTTAGCGGCGGCGTGTCGGTCTATACGCCGGGTTACGGCGCGCCGGAAGTGGTGCAAGGTCGCGATCAATCCCGCCCACGAACCGATTGCTGGGCTTTCGCTGTCATGGCCTTCAAGCTGTTAGCGTTGTGCCACC
>SSFW01000015.1 GCA_008015595.1 Nitrosomonas sp.
CCTCATTATTGCTTCTTCCTATTTCGGTTTTTGCTGCAGGATATGGCCCGGCAGGTTGTGGTCTAGGTTCGATGGTCATTGGCTCTAAACCAGGGATGGAACAAGTGTTTGCGGCAACGACAAACGGAACATCTGGTTCTCAAACCTTTGGAATTACTTCAGGTACCTCGAACTGTGGCGATCATGGCCTGGCTAACTTAAGCAAGGAACGAGAAGTGTTTGCTCAGAAAAAATATACGAGCTTAGTCAAGGAAATGGCGCAAGGTAAGGGAGAAAGCCTCTCAACCTTAGCGAGCTTGTATCAATGCCCTGCAACGACACATGGTGAGTTTGGGACGCTGGTTCAGGAAAAATTCGATTATTTAGTTGCGAATGACCAAACTACTTCATCTGAATTATTGAGCAAGCTCGATGGTCAGTTGATGCAGCATCCCAAATTAGCGAATTCTTGCAATATCAAATTATCTGCACTTAATTAATCATGTTACGGTAGATATGAATTTGTTTCATATCTACCGATTCAGCGGGTGTTGAACATTACTTTGTGTCGTATCGTATTCTCAGTTTTGGTTTAGTTTTCTGGTTTTTTTTATTTTCTCATCTTGCACTAGCGAATAATGAAGAAGCTTCCCGTTATTTGATAGAGCTTCAGCAACAAGCACAACAGAAGAAACTCGCGCAAGCGCGTGTTTGGCATCGATTACTCAAATACAATCCGCAACTCTTTCGTGGTGTTATCAGTGAAGCGGATGGATTGGATTTTTTTAATGCGCCCCAAGGGAAAACAGATTCTGACGCTGAATTAGCGGCAACTCTTGCAAGTTTTTTTTTACCGCTGTCTGAAATTCCTGAAGGTGAGGAGCATCCCCAGTGTAACTTTCCTGCCCGCTTTAAATGGCTCAATCAGCAACTTTCATTTGATCCACAACGACTCGACATACAAAGCTGCGACCGCCTCGATCGTTGGTTGGGTGTATTAGATCCTGTGGGGGTTACTTTAGTTTTTGCTTCCTATTTTATGAATAACCCGGCCTCGATGTTTGGCCATACACTCATCAGGATTGATAGCCGCAGAACCGGACCTGATAATCGCTTGCTAAATTATGGCGCAAATTATGCAGCGATACCGGATACGGATAATGCTTTTTTATATGCATTAAAAGGTTTGATTGGCTCATTTCAAGGGCGTTTTGCGATTTTTCCTTATTACACCAAAGTGCAAGAGTACAATAATTGGGAAAGTCGTGATCTTTGGGAGTATGAGCTTCAGTTTAATGAAGATCAGCTACACATGCTGTTGTTACACTTGTGGGAACTGGGGGGCACTTATTTTGATTATTATTATTTTCAGGAGAACTGTTCTTATCATGTGCTCTCATTGCTTGAAATTGCCAATCCGGATTTGTTTCTGAAAGATTCCTTCTTTTTTAGTGTTATTCCAACGGATACGGTCAAAGTGGTTTTGGCCCAGGAAGGTCTAGTCAAACAAGTCGTTTATCGACCGGCTGTATTGAATTTGATGAACGATAAGCGCCTAAGAATGACATCTGATGAGCGAAAGCTTTTCGAAGCTTTGATCAAAGGTAGCATGACCATCGAGAATTCCTCATTTAAAGAGCTTCCCGTTCGATCACAAGCAAATTTGCTCAATGCCTACATGGATTACCGCCAGTACTACAGTATGCAAGAAGATAGCAACCATGAAATCAAGATTCCCCGTGCGATTCTGCTAGCTAGGAGTCGATTACCACCGACTGAAGACAATGATCAAACCATTCGCTTTTCAAGTCCACCGCATCAGGGGCATGGCACAGATCGTTTTCGTTTAGGGTGGGGACATAATGATCGTGAACCATTCGTGGAATTTGCCTACCGTCCCGCATACCATGATTTCATGGCAAAAAATGTGGGCTATGATAAAAATTCTGAAATCATTTTTATGGATTTCAAGCTTCGGTACTACCTTGAGTCAGAACGCGTCAGATTGGATCAGGCTAAACTCTTGTCGATTACTTCGTTTAATCCCTATGACCCGCTATTTGCACGTACATCCTGGCGTGGGGAAATTGAGATTGACACGTTGAGAGATCGGGATTGCCATTATTGTAATTCTTTCAAAGGAAGTTATGGGAGAGGCATGGCTTATCGCCCCCAGTTTTTCTCCCCGTTATTATTATTTTCTTTTATTGATATTAAAACCGAATTTTCACCGCACTTAAATCAAAATTATCGTTTGGGTGGTGATATTGAGGTGGGTGCCTACTATGATGTTACTGATAATTTACGCGTTAAGCTTGCAGGGAGCTACCAGGTTTTTTTCTTAGGAGAGCGTAAGCGGTTTTTTACAGCACAATTTCTAACTCGATATGCGCTGGCGCAAGATCTCGATATTAGAATGGAATTGAATCGTTACGATCAAAATCATGAAGGAATTTTCTCTATCAATTATTTTTTCTGATTGATTGATTTAAATCGAGCTGGACTAGGAAATTTAGAAACGCCGCGCGATATTTTTTTTCGTGTTGCCAGAAAATATCAGTATGGTTTCCATTAGGAATGCGCCATATCGATTTAGGTTCAGCGAGCTTTTCATAAATGACCTCACCAAATTGAGGTTCGACAACGTTGTCTTGTTGTCCATGGATGATGAGCACAGGAACTGGCGCAATTGTTTCCAAATGAGTGGGTGCCCAACGATCACTGAGCAATAAATAACTCAACGGTTGCAATGGCCAAGTAAACCAGTGTTGCGACAGTTTATGACGCGCAATTTGTTGAAATGAATCGAAAGCACTATCTGCAACCACTAACTTTAGATTCATATCCATTCGCTTATCGATGACTGTTCGGAGCGCGATGATGCCGCCCATGCTTTGTCCATAGACAATCATGGGAAGATTTTCAGGATCATGGCTAAGTACCCAATCGAGTGCCGCATGACCCGCTTCTACACAGCTTTGCGGTGTCGGTTTTCCTTCGGACAATCCATAACCGGGGTAATCAAAAATAAATAAGTTATAGCCTTCAGCCGTGATCCAGGCGAGATGCATGAAATGCGAGGTCAGGTTTTCTGCATTGCCATGAAAAAAAATAACGGTTGCTTTCGCAGGCGTGATGGTGGAGGGAAACCACCAGCCATGAAGTTTTCGTTGAGCGGCATCGGTAAAATAGATGTCGGTGGGCGTAAGACCGATTGATCCAGGATTATAGTAAAACCGATCCTGATTGGGGTAATAGAGAACACCGGAGCAACTGGTCAGTAACCATGTACTCAGTAACATGAGTAAACGAAATGCTTTCAATTTAAGTATCAGCGTAGCCTTTTGCGCTAATAATGGGTTATCAGAATAAGAGTCCGCGAGTTCAGAACATAACACAATTACGCAGTTTCTTGAGGCGTTTTGCTAATGGCATTACCTTCCAGATTAATATGTTCTATGGGGAATTATATGTAGAGCGTTCGGTGGCGTTGTATCTATTCGCGATTGCTTGCAGGTGGCCAGATCGGTACCTTAGATGATGTGCAACATCTGGATTGAATTTTAACCGCCAACTGGAACGATTAAAGTTAGTCTGATGATATTGGTGCTACTGGATAGAGTTGTGACGGAGAACGGCAAGCAGGGCTAATACCAAGCTTGCCGTTTGTTCATGAATCAATTAACTGATTTTCTTGATGCTGCGACGAGTGAAAGCCAAACTAACAAGACCAAGACCAAGAAGTGCAACCGAAGTGGGTTCAGGAAGCTCTGAAATCACAATATCGAATGCCCAAGCACTTGTTCGTGTATTTCCATCGGCATCGATAAACCCGGTTACTCCCGACCCGGTAAATCCATCTGCCAGATTCGGGCCAATTGCAAAATTGGCATACTGTGTCAAAGATGCTGTGTAGTTTCCTATATCGAGAAAAATGCTAAGCACGGCATCAAATTCAGCGCCAGTAACAGGATCGGCTGCTACTCCTGCGCCATCATCATTATCATCGATCAAATTACCTGTGCCATTAAAAAGCGTAATAATAGGATCGAAGCCACCCGCAGATATAGTATTTCCCTCAGCATTTGTTCCACCTGCGTAAGACCATGTGCGAAGTGTAACAAGTGATGGTTCAGTCACAGCAAAACTGAAGAACTCTACGTCATCATCAGTGTTAAAGCTACCAGTAAACGAAGAACTGATAGGAGCTGCGCCAACTTGAGCAACTGATAAAGCGAATACTATACATACAGCAAGAAACATTTTTTTCATTTAAATCTCCAAATATGGTTAAAAAACTGCAGATTTAACCATAACGCAGTTATTTCTAAAGCAAATTTTATGCCATTCTAATTACTTGTTGATTAACAAATGCTTAGGCTTATTTTCGATAGATGAATCACTAACAGTGTAAACTAATCCGACAGCAATTAACGATTCGGTATTAAATTATTTGGAAAATGAATTATGTTTTTATTAGAAGAAGCATGTTATAGAGGTATAAATGATCTCACGGCCCAAAAGTAAAATGTTGCATATGAGAGATTCAGGCAATGAGTATAGCAAGTGTAAAAAATATTGACATATTGGTATAAATGCGCAGAAAGGGTATCCGCTTTCATGATTTCAAATAGTTACTGGTTGTATTACTTTGCGCGTTAGTAATGGCTAGCTAAAATTATTTAAGAATCAACAAGATTTGATCTCATTTTCTCTTACCATGGCGGTGATCCTGTAAGTTTAAGCTTAGCCATATTCATAAACTGAGCAGGTATCGTGATGGTCTTGACATTGAAAGCGCTAGCAACCTGCACTATGATTCGGTGTTATTTAAGAATATGGAAATAAAATGATCAATTGGTCACAAATTCTGATGTTGGCAAAATTGGGTAATCCACCTCCACCTCAACGCGTAGAAAAAACTGAGAGCGAGTGGCAATCAATGTTAACCGATGAGCAATATTTCGTTTTACGCCAGAAAGGAACTGAACCTCCTCACAGTTCAAAATTATGTACGCAATTCGAGCCTGGTTTATATGCCTGTTCAGGTTGCAGCACGGTATTATTCGATGCATCATCCAAGTTTAATAGTGGAACAGGATGGCCTAGTTTTACGCAACCGGTTGCAGAGAATGTAGTGGCTTATTATCTTGATACTAGTTATGGCATGCAGCGCATAGAAGTGAATTGCAATATTTGCGGTGGGCATTTGGGCCATGCTTTTCCTGATGGTCCAGAACCGAGTGGACTAAGGTTTTGTATTAACGCGCTTTCGCTCAAGAAAGTATAACTGGCTTTAAGGAACATCAATTTCTCATGACGCTGCAGCATAATCCCTTGATAGCATCTCAATTACCGATTCGACTCGTTATTCATGGCGGTGCTGGTGCTATTTCGCGTGCTCGCCTTACAAAAGAGCGTGAGCAAACTTATCAGCAGACACTTCGAGAGGCATTACTCGCAGGCTATGCTGTGTTGAGTGCCGGTGGAAGTAGTATTGAAGCAGTGACCGAAGCAATTGTCGTTATGGAAGATTCACCACTCTTTAATGCAGGGAAAGGGTCGGTTTTTACCCATGAAGGCCATAATGAACTAGATGCTGCGATTATGGATGGCGCTAACCGCATGGCTGGTGCGGTAGCAGGGGTTAAAACGATTCGTAATCCCATTCGTGCTGCACGAGCGGTTATGACTAAAAGCAACCATGTGATGCTGATTGCTGAAGGGGCGGAAGCTTTTGCTCGCGATCAAAGGTTAGAGATCGTTGACGCGACTTATTTCTACACTCAGCAACGCTGGGAGCAATTGCAAAGAACGATTGAGAGAGAGCGTGTGCAGCACCAACAGGCAATAGAAGCTGATTCGTTGTTGGTTGAGAAAGATGATAAATATGGAACGGTCGGTGCAGTTGCGCTTGATCGCAGTGGAAATTTAGCGGCAGGGACTTCGACTGGAGGGCTCGTCAATAAGCGTTATGGACGTGTTGGCGATTCACCGATTATTGGCGCTGGTACTTATGCGGATAATCGATCAGTGGCTGTTTCGGGCACGGGTACTGGGGAGATGTTCATACGAACCGCTGCAGCACATAGCATTGCAGTACGAGTGCAGCTAAAGCAACTGTCAATTACCGAAGCCGCGGATCAAATACTAGCCGAAATTGCTGCAATCGGTGGTGATGGTGGGGTCATCGTGCTCGATAAGAGTGGTCATTACACCATGCGTTTTATAACTTCAGGTATGTACCGGGGGACAATCGGCGGGGACGGAGTGCCTTGGGTAGGAATTCTTCCAGAAGCGGAGATTGCTTTGAATGCTGAAAAATAGTCGTGGATCGATTTGAAGAATCAATCCTTCGAAGCGTGATTCTTCCTAATTTACCTTTGCTAATTCAGTCCTGGCTGGAATTGCGCGGCTATTACTAAAATAGCGTTTGATTCCGGAAACAATCGCGCTAGCCATTCTATCTTGATAGTTTTCGCTTTTTAATTTCTCTTCTTCAGTTGGATTACTGATAAATGCAGTTTCAACTAGAATGGATGGAATATCCGGAGATTTAAGCACTGCAAACCCTGCTTGCTCTACTTGGCGTTTATGGAGATGATTAACGTTTCCTATCGCTGAAAGCACGGTACCAGCAAGTTTAATACTGTCATTAATGGTGGCATTGATCGATAAATCAATGAGTGTTTTTCTAAGGTAATGGTCTTTAGTATTTAACTTAATTCCACCGATCCGGTCAGATTCATTTTCTTTTTGCGCTAGCCAGCTTGCGGTAGTTGAAGTGGCACCATTTTCAGATAATGCATAAACGGAAGATCCACGCGCATCATTTCTAGGAACCGCGTCGGCATGGACAGAAATGAACAAGTCTGCATTTGCGCTGCGGGCTTTTGTGCGACGAACTGCAAGCGGTAAGAAATAATCCCCGGTACGCGTGAGTACCGCGTGCATACCCGGTTCTTTATCAATTTTAGCTTTTAGCTTCTTGGCAATTGAAAGCGTAATATCTTTTTCTTGTGAACCTCTGGGTCCAATTGCCCCTGGATCTTTTCCACCATGACCTGCATCAATGGCAACAATGATTGTTTTTTGTTTTTCCGGTCTAGGATTGAAGCTGGCTAAGGTTATTTCTGGCTTATTAGCGTTTTTAGCTTTAGTCGCTATTTTTTCCTCTGATGCTTTAACAAGTGCCATTAACGGATCATCGTGTTGCCCATTTGGTTTTTTAGCGGCGCGATCCGGTGGAAAAATATCGAGAACCAGACGATAGCCGAATTTGTCCATCGGGTCCAAGGTGAAGGTTCTAGGCACAGCCTTCGTTTTAAGTGCTAAGGTTAACCGAACCCCATTTGAAGATAAATATTCAATGTGAGCCTTCTTTATTAAGGGATCTTTGGCATCAATTTTTGTAGGGAGGCTTCCTAGTGGTGGATTTAGGCCGGTATTCTCAAGATCGAGTACGATTTGATCAGGGCTGCTTTGTAAGCTAAGCGTATACTTAATCGGTAGATTGGATTCAAGGGTTACCCGGGTATATTCAGGCCCAGCCCAAACTCGCGTGGAAGTAACTTGCGCACTCGAATTTGCATGCGCTGTAAATGTCAACAAGCTTAAACACAATAGAATAAGCCCTACCAGCATAAACTGGTAGCACTGGCTAACGCGCGGTTTTTTTATCATGCTAGCAATGCTAGGCATTTTTTACCCTGAGCGGTGTTCGCGCGAATTCCAGCGAATCGACCCATGTCGGCAAATTGAAGTTTTATCGTTAAATCTGCTGTTGGCAATAAATCTCCCCCTTTTTCTGGCCATTCGACTAAACAGATCGTTTCAGAATTAAAGTAATCACGGAAACCAGCTGCTTCCCATTCCGAATAATCATTGAATCTATAAA
>SSFW01000010.1 GCA_008015595.1 Nitrosomonas sp.
CAATGATAGTGATCTACAACCCTTGGCCGAGGCTGCAGTCAGTCGCTCTGAATCAGACTGGCTGGTTGGAATCAATGGTACTCGTGCCATGACCGCCTTTAATTCCCAAGAAGGGGGATTTCATAAAACGACGGTCGGCCGAGTTCAAACACCTACGCTCGCATTCTTAGTCGAGCGAGAAGAAGCCATCAAAAAATTCATCCCGAAAAATTACTGGGAACTCCATGCTACCTTCAGTACAAACAGCCATTCTTATAAAGGCAAATGGTTTGACGAAAAATTTACTAAAAGTAAGGAAAATGCTGAGGCACGCGCAGAACGTATCTGGGATTTAGCAAAAGCGGAAGCAATCAAACTAAAATGTCTCGGCAAATCAGGCACCGTCAGCGAAGAAAGCAAACCAGCCAAAGAAACTTGCCCGCTACTTTATGATTTAACTAGCCTGCAAAGAGAAGCCAACAGCCGCTTTGGATTTTCAGCAAAATCAACCCTCGGACTTGCCCAAGCGCTTTATGAGAAACATAAAGTTTTAACCTATCCCAGAACGGATTCACGCGCGCTACCGGAAGATTATCTTGAAACTGTCAAAGAAACCCTACAGTCTTTAACAGCGAGTCCCTATCACGAATTCGCCAGTCAAATTCTAGTTTCTGATTGGGTGAAACCCAATAAGCGCATTTTTAACAACGCTAAAATTTCAGATCACTTTGCGATCATTCCGACTTCACTCGAGCCCAAAAAACTAAACGAAGCGGAATTGAAGCTCTATGATTTAGTCACCAAGCGTTTTCTTGCGATTTTTTATCCCTCTGCTGAATATCTCGTTACCACAAGAATCACTCGTGTTGAAAATGAAACCTTTAAGACGGAAGGTAAAATCATGGTCAATCCAGGATGGCAAATCGTCTATGGCAAATCAAGTTCAAGTCCTAGCGTTGATAGCGATCAAGAAAATTTAACTTTAGCGGCAATTGGCCCTAACGCAACTGTCAAAACAGAAGAAATCGATACCATTGCCAATCAAACCCGCCCACCCGCAAGATTTAATGAATCAACGCTACTATCGGCCATGGAAGGCGCTGGAAAATTAGTTGAAGATGAAGAACTCAGAGCTGCGATGAGCTCGAAAGGACTAGGCACACCAGCAACACGCGCTGCAATTATTGAAGGCTTAGTCTCTGAGCATTATTTGCTGCGTGAAGGAAGAGAGTTACTCCCCACGGCCAAAGCATTTTCATTGATCACATTATTACGCGGATTAAAAATTCCTGAACTGATCTCGCCTGAATTGACAGGAGATTGGGAATATAAACTTCGGCAAATTGAGCAAGGTCAATTAAAGCGGCAAGATTTTATGAATAAAATCGCTGAGATGACCAAGCATATGGTTGATCAAGCAAAGAGTCACCGTGGAGAAACCATTAGTGGTGACTTTGCAGTGCTTAAAACACCGTGCCCCAAATGCGGCGGTATTTTGCATGAAACCTATAAAAAATTTCAATGCCAGCAATGCGATTTTGCATTATGGAAAATATTGGCGGGACGTCAATTTGAAGTCGACGAAATGGAGACATTGATCTCGCAGCGGGAAGTAGGCCCTTTACTCGGATTTAGAAGCAAAATGGGACGTTTATTCAATGCCAGTATCAAACTCACTGATACATTTGAGATGAAGTTTGAATTTGGCAATGGTGATGATTTAGAAGCGGAACCAATTGATTTTTCCAATCATCAATCACTGGGAACATGCCCTCAATGCAATCATCACGTCTATGAACATAGCACCAGTTATGTTTGTGAGAAGGCAGTTGGCCCTAACCCAACCTGCAATTTCAAAGTCGGAAAAGTCATTCTCAATCGTGTGATTGAGCAAGAACAGATAATGAAATTACTTGCGCATAAAAAAACAGATTTATTAACGAATTTCATTTCCAAAAAAGGCCGACCTTTCTCTGCCTATCTTGTAGTTAATGTTGATAACAAAATTGGATTTGAATTCGAGGAAAGAAAACCATCAAAAGTAAGAACTAAAAAAGCAAGCAAGAATTGAATTTCTCAGAATGAACGCCTAACCCTCACACTATTTCTTTAAGTTATACTTAGCTAGGTAATTCAATCGTAAACAGTTCATTCAATAACGCGACCAAGCGATTTGATTCAAAATGTTCCGTGATCGTAATGATGCAGCAAACCAATTAGCTAAACAACTCGATCATTATCGTGATTGTCACCCGCTCATTTTAGCGATTCCACGTGGTGCCGTTCCGATGGGAAAAATGATTGCTGATATGCTCTCAGGCGATTTGGACGTAGTTCTTGTCAGGAAGTTACGAGCACCAGGTAACCCCGAGTTTGCTATCGGTTCCATTGATGAGAGCGGCTGGACTTATCTGGCGGATTACGCGGGGCAATTTGTGCACGATCCTCAGTATATTGAAGCGGAAAAGGCTGCTCAGTTAAAAACGATGCAAGAACGACGCAAGCAATATACGCCGATTCGCCCGCCATTCGATCCAGAAAACCGGATCGTAATTGTGATCGATGATGGTTTGGCTACAGGATCCACCATGATTGCAGCATTGCATGCATTAAAGGCCAAACATCCAAAAAAACTAATCTGTGCTGTACCAGTCGCCCCCCCCGATACCTTAGAAAAAATAAAACCCTGCGCTGACGAAATCGTTTGTCTCAATTCTCCGCGTGATTTCTACGCGGTTGGTCAGTTTTATCAAGACTTTCCGCAGGTCAGCGATGAAGAGGTCATTCAATCCTTAAAATCGAGTCACCATTAATCTCATGCTGCGGTATCGGTTAAATAATGAGCGAACCAATCTGCAGCCTGATTTGCCACTTGTTCTAAGGTCCCAGGTTCCTCAAACAGATGAGTTGCTTCCGGTATTAATACCAGTTGCTTTTCACACTGCAATCGTGAATAAGCTTGCTGATTCAATTCGATGACACCATAGTCTGAACCACCCACCAAAAGTAAAGTTGGTGACATCACTTTTTCTAACGCTGACACGCCTGCAAGATCAGGACGTCCTCCTCGCGATACCACGGCTGCAATTTTTCTTCCGAGCTTGGCAGCCGCTTGTAAAGCTGCAGCAGCACCCGTGCTGGCGCCAAAATATCCGATTTTTAGCTTGCTGGTTTTAGTTTCTGCTCCAAGCCAAGCAGTTGCAACAAGCAAACGTTGCGTCAACAAACCAATCTCAAAACGGGTTGTATAATTCTGGTCCTCCTGTCGAGTCAACAGATCAAACAGCAATGTTCCTAACCCACGATCTCGAATGACTTTTGCCACATAATTATTACGCGGACTAAATCGGCTGCTACCACTGCCATGCGCAAAAACCACGATCCCTTGCGCGCCTGGAGGGATAATTAATTCCCCCTCTAATCGTGCTGTATCATCGGTAATTGATATCGTCGTCATTGATGTTTTAATAAAACGGGGATACGCTGCCGACCAAAATGTTCAGCAGATTTTCCGAAACGCCCAGCAATTGCAGTACCACAATCGGGGCAATGACCATTTGCAGTTAAATGATAGTGTTTAATTTCATACCAATCCCGCTCAATTAACACGCGACCACACGATGAACAATACGTCGTGTCGCCTTCTGGGTGATTGACATTTCCGGTATAAACATAGCGGAGGCCAGCCGCCATCGCAATTCGTCTCGCATCAATTAACTTACTGAGCGGAGTTGCCTCAATATCTCTCATTTTGTAATCCGGGTGAAAAGCCGAGAAATGCAAGGGGACTTCGCTACCCAATTCATTGGCTACCCATGTGCTCAATGCCTGGAGTTCTTGCGCCGAATCGTTCAATCCTGGTATAAGTAAAGTGGTTAGTTCGAGCCACACATTCGTTTCGTGTTTGAGATATTTCAATGTATCAAGCACAGGTTGGATATGGGAACCAGTTTGTTTCACGTAGAAGGATTCAGTAAACGCTTTGAGATCGACATTGGCAGCATCCATCTTGGCAAAAAAATCAGCTCTGGGTTCAGCATGGATATAGCCAGCCGTAACCGCAACCGTCTTGATGTCCTGTGCATGACAAGCATCCGCGACATCCATTGCATACTCTGCAAAAATCACTGGATCATTGTAGGTAAATGCAACACTTTTACAACCCAGGCGTTTAGCGGTTAGTGCAATGGTTTCAGGACTTGCTTGATCAGCTAATTTATCAAAACTACGCGACTTAGAAATATCCCAATTCTGGCAAAATTTGCAAGCTAGGTTACAACCTGCAGTACCAAATGATAGGACACTACTGCCCGGATAAAAATGGTTAAGCGGTTTTTTCTCAATGGGATCCACACAGAAGCCAGATGATCGTCCATAGGTCGTCAGCACCATCCGATCCCCAGCTCTTCCTCTGACAAAACAAGCACCACGCTGCCCTTCATGTAATTTACAATCCCGAGGACACAGATCGCACTGGATACGGCCATCTTGCAATTGATGCCAATATTTAGCTGGATATTGTTCCTCAAGGCTAATGGACTCATCCATGCCGATAATCCTCCATGCCATCAGTTTCACGCCATTTGCTAACCGTATAACGAGCAAGCTTTAAATCAGCAGCCCAGAAATCAACCGGTAAGCCCGCTTTGCGTTTTAGCATCGCTAAAAATTGCTGGGGTTGTTCAAGTTCATCCCAAACCTGGGGTAAAAAAGTACTGCGGTAGCGCCCATACTCAAGCACGATCCCATCGATACCCGGTCTCATTTGTCTTATCGCATCCGCTTCATTCAGAGCAGCGATTCGCTGCGTTGGAGATAAAATTGAAACCTCAATCGCAATCGTTTCAAACTCGTCTGCACTCAAAGGTAAAAAACGGGGATCATGCAATGCAGCCGATACCGCGTTACTTCTAACATCTGCTACTAGAGGTCGATAGGCTTCGAGCGAACCAATACACCCGCGCAATTCGTGATGCTGAGTCAGCGTAACAAAACTCGCACCCCAGTCTTGCAACCAAGACGCTGACTCGTCAACAGGGTATTGAAAATCGAGATTCAATGCCTGTGCGATCGCAGCACGTCCAACCGCTAATAACACGTTCCCTTGATCAAGCAACATGATACTGCCTCGCTAATGGAGAATGTGGTTCGGAGAATGCAAAAGCACCATAGCCAACAACTTGGTCGCGCGACCCAGCGGTATCGCCCGAATTTCGCAAATCCAATAGATGTGCTACCAAATGATGTTGACGCGCAGCTGCAAGCAGGCCGTTGATCGGGGTCGCGCCGCATGCTTGCTCATGATTAACCAGGGGTCGTAACTGAAGAATTGACAGCGCTGTTTTACTGTCTTTATTCTGGGCCGACTCATAAGGTAAGTAATGAGAAAGGTCTGAGCTGATTACAATCAGTGTTTCTTCTCCACCCCAGACACAATCCAATACCTCAGCAACCTCCTCGGTAGATGCCATCCCAACCACTAGTGGTAATAATTTAAACTCACCAAGCATCGTTTGCAAAAAAGGGATCTGCACTTCCAATGCATGCTCCGACTCATGCGCTTGAGCATTGATAATAACTTGGGGTAAGTTTTTTATACGCTCAACTGCGTCAGCATCAATCTCAACTTCACCTAAAGGCGTCATAAAACTATCGACTCCCGGTAATGCTAATCCTCGCAAAGCAACTCGATGCGCCGGCCCTAACACTACAACGCGCCGAATGCGCGCTGCAATTGAGCGCAACGTGTTGTAACCGACTGCCGCAATCGCGCCTGAGTAAATATAACCTGCGTGGGGAACAATCAAAGCCTTAGGTATTATTTCTGAGATAGGTGTCAACCTTAAATAGTGGTTAACTTCTTCACCTAATGTGCGACAATCCGCTGGATAAAACAAGCCTGCCACAGCAGGCAATCGTTTTGTCAACATAAACCTTCCCTGTATTGAACGATATCAATATGGGAATATGTATCAGAAAAACAAGGGCAATAATAAAACTTTAGAACAAAACCGAAGTTATCTACGCCTCAGTTTTCGGTAATTTCTCCAGGAACGCGGCTGCCCAAGCCACTCCAAATCCAGTCACATCGGTCCCGACAGCACCCAAACCATTTTTATGATTGCAGGCTGAAAGATCCATATGGAGCCATGGTATATCGTTGACAAAACGACTCAAAAAACAAGCAGCGAGAATATGATCAAAATCACTGTCTAATTTACATTGTTTGGTGTCGGCAATATTACTTTCCAACTCTGTTTCATAATCCTTATCCATCGGGAATACACACACACGTTCCCCACTTGATTTACCGGCCGCTAATGCGTGTTCCGCTAAATAATCGCGATTCGTGAAAATACCGCTATAGCGTGACCCTAGCGCGGTAAACATACTCCCCGTCAATGTTGCAAAATCGATAATTAAATCAGGTTTGAGTTTTTCAGCTAGAGCTAAGGTATCTGCGAGAACCAAGCGTCCTTCTGCATCGGTATGAATGATTTCGATTGTCGTCCCATTGATTGCGGTAATCACATCATTTTGCTTATAGGCGCGCGGGCTGATGTGATTTTGAGCAATCGCTAACCAGCAATCGATGTTAAACGGTAAATCAGTCCGGGTCGCTGCTAATAAAATGCCTAACGCTACAGCCGAGCCATTCATATCCTCATGCATACCGTGCATATACCGCGCACTTTTTAGGTTGTGCCCTCCCGTATCAAAGCATATCCCCTTACCGACCAATGCGATCGTTTTGCAATGTTTCTTTGAACTGTGGCGCTGCAAATGTACGATTGCAGCATCTTCGGTATCGCTACCCTGAGCAACCGCCACAAATGCACCTGCGCCCATTTTACGGAGAGTCGCTAGGTCATATTCTTGGTAGTTCCAACTTTCATTTTGGGCTAATTTCTTAATCTGCTCGCGATACGTTTTGGGCGTTAATTCATTCGGCGGTAAAACCGTTAACCCTCTCGCTAACAAATTTCCTTCTGCTTGGGCACGGAGCAACGTGAAGCTATCCGCTTCTTCGTACCCATATAAATAAATCGTATCCAGTGGTTTACGATCAGGCTTATTTTTGCGTACCGGTAAAACAGCACCATTCACCCAAGCAACATACACTGCTAACCTGGCCAGTGATTGTTTCTGGTGAGCATTTCCATTTACTGCCAGGTGAACCGAGCTTGGTTCTTCATCCAGCAATAGTTGTAAGGCTTTTCGAATCGTGGTTTGTTGATCGAATATCGGTTGTTCCAAATCCACCATGACCCAGGCACACAACACACCATTGCTCAGATTAGCGCATACCGGCGTTTCACTCAGTCGATCAAACTCCATTTGACGCCGAGCAAGCAGTGCCTTTAGTGTTTCTTCTCCCAATACATCATATTTATTAGGTAATTTTTCGAGTTTTGGCAATAGTACTAAAACATGAGAAGCTATTACAGATTCGTTAATGGATGTATTATTTTGTATGAGTGTTGCAAGCATCAGAATTCCTATCATTAAGTTGTGCTTATTATAGCTTTATAAGGGGCTAACCTGGTTTTTTCTTCTCAGAAGTATACTCACCACCTATGCACCAATATCTTGAATTAATGCGTTCTATCCTTAAGCAAGGCCACCAGAAATCGGACAGAACTGGAACCGGCACCTTGTCCATGTTTGGCTACCAAATGCGATTTGATCTCGCAGCAGGATTTCCTTTGGTCACCACGAAAAAGTGTCACTTGAAATCCATTATCTATGAGCTCTTATGGTTTCTGCGCGGCGATACCAATATCCACTATCTAAAGCAAAATGGCGTTTCAATCTGGGATGAGTGGGCGGATGAACAAGGTAATCTCGGCCCGGTCTATGGCCATCAATGGCGTTCATGGGCAGTTGCCGATGGAAGCGCGATTGATCAAATCTCGCAAGTGATCGAACAAATCAAAAAAACACCCGATTCACGACGTCTCATTGTATCCGCTTGGAACGTGGGTGATTTGGATAAAATGCACTTAGCGCCTTGCCATGTGCTTTTTCAGTTTTATGTTGTCGATGGCAAGTTATCTTGCCAACTCTATCAGCGCAGTGCAGATGTTTTTTTAGGTGTCCCATTCAATATTGCTTCTTATGCGTTGTTGACGTTAATGATTGCTCAAGTTTGCAATCTGAAGCCTGGCGAGTTCATTCATACTTTTGGCGATGCCCATCTTTACCTTAATCATCTGGAGCAAGCGCAAGAACAGCTCAAACGCCAACCAAGGCAATTGCCGACCATGCACATCGACCCATCGGTTCATCGTATTTTTGACTTTGACTATCACCATTTTGAGTTGAGAGACTATGATCCCTATCCTGCGATTAAAGCGCCCGTAGCAGTATGAATCCCCCTATTTACTTATTAGCTGCCGTTGCCCGTAATCGGGTCATTGGTTGTGATAATAAGATGCCATGGCATCTTCCAGAAGACTTGAAACATTTTAAGCAACTGACACTGGGGCATATCGTCATCATGGGGCGCAAAACCTATGAATCGATCGGTAAACCCTTGCCTGAGCGGGTCAATATTGTAATTACACGACAGTCCATGTTCTCGGCTGCAAACACCATCGTGGTTACATCGATTGAAGCTGCATTACAAGCCTGTACAGCCTACCCCGATAAAAAACGCTTTGTGATTGGTGGTTCTGAAATTTACCAGCAAACCCTGGCAATGAGTCAACGCCTCTACCTCACTGAAATTCAGAAAGACTTCGAGGGGAATCGCTATTTTCCAGCATTTGACCGCGATCAGTGGTCTGAGACAGCACGTGAAATCCACCATCAAAACACGGCGGATGGACTCGAGTACCATTTTGTAATCCTTGATCGAAAAAGTTAAAGCCATTTTATGGAAATCCAATTATGAAAGCAGTTTATTTTGACAAAGGAGGGTCACCCGACGTATTGCACTACGGTGATATCGCAACCCCAAACGACTGCGGTGAGAATCAAGTACTGGTTCGTATCAAAGCGATTGGAATCAATCCCATCGACTGCAAACTGCGTGCAGCACCGGAACGTTTCCCCGTAACTTTTCCCGTGATACCCGGTTGCGATGGCGCAGGAATTGTAGAAGCCGTCGGCACCCAGGTCAGCCATTTCAAGTCGGGCGATGAAGTTTATTTCTCACAACCGGGTTTCAAAGGTCGCCAAGGAACCTATGCTGAATACACCCTAGTCGATGCCAGTTTGCTTGCGTTGAAGCCGCGCACGTTATCTTTTGAACAGGCGGCCGCCGCACCATTAGTATTTATCACCGCGTGGGAGGCACTGCATGATCGGGCAAGGATCATGCACGATCAAATCGTTTTGATTCATGCCGGCGCCGGTGGTGTTGGCCATGCCGCGATTCAGCTAGCTAAACTAGCTGGTGCTCGCGTTATCACCACCGTCAGCAATGAGGAAAAAGCCGCTTTCGTGAAACAGCTCGGTGCCGATTTGATTATTAACTACCGGACCCAAGATGTCATTGCCGAAGTCATGCGCTGGACTGATAGCAACGGCGTAGACATTGCCTTCGATACCGTTGGTCCCGCAGTCCTGCAAAGTTGTTTCCGATGTGTCAAGCCTTACGGCGATGTCGTCACTATCCTACAAGCCACGACTGATACCGATTGGAGCGAGGCGCGTAAACGCAATGTGCGCTTTAGTCATGAACTCATGCTTTCACCGGTTTTACTGGAGTTAGAGCAAGCCAAGCAACATCAAGGAGAAATATTAAAGCAATGCGCCGCATTGTTTGATAACAATAAGCTTACTGTATCGATTGCGCGTACCTTTAAACTCTCAGAAGCTGCAACAGCGCAGCATTTCCTAGAGCACAATCATCCAGCTGGGAAAGTGATTCTAGTTGTTTAGAAATAATCGTAGATACGCTGAACTGACATGACAATTCTGCTCAGTATAGGATTTTTATTAATTCTTAATTCACCCTGAGTTTGTGTCACTCCAATCGCACTCATCTTCATGAATAAGTGATATTCCTTGCCGTACAGCTATTTTAGAAACAACGGGAAAAATACTGGTTGCTGCTAAAAATGGTGAATGGGATTTGCTTATATCATTAGAGAAAGAATGCAAACATTTAACCGATTTACTAAAAGAGAAAAAACCAGAACCAAACTTAAGCGATGAGTTATTACAAGAGAAAATCGAAATTATCCATCAGATCTTGGAAGATGACGATCAGATCAGAGTCATCACTGAACCATGGATGATAAGACTGCAAGAAATCCTGTGTGCCAATGGATACAATAGAAATCTCTAACAAACCTATCAATCGTTCGAGAACATCTGATCGTTTCAACCCGAATAGATGCATCTTTGTAACGAAAAAAGATGTGAGTTGAAGGGGGAAAATCATCATGATCCCGATTACTGCCAAACCTGATCTGGTTACCCCCTTAACTCAAATCAAATCAATTACACCCGTTTCAACCGACCTCGATTCACAAAAAAACAGTTCTGAATTCCTACCCGGGCAAAAATACCAGGCCCTCGTTGATGCACGATTATCAAATGGCAATGCACGCGTCCTGATTGCCAATCAGTGGGTCCAAATGCAATTACCCGAAAATTTCCAATCGGGTGCAAAAATAGAACTATTAGTCACATCACGACTACCCGAACTCCAGTTTCAAATTATTAATGGAACTCAAGAGCAAGCAAGCGATCAACCCGCAACGATCAGCTCTACTGGGAAATTGATCAGCGCTCTACTACAAGATGCACACAAGCAATCAACGCCTACTTCACAAAATACTCAAATATCTCCTTCCATTTCATCAGAGTCTTCCATAAACAGCACTGAGCTACCAAGTTTATTGCAGAAAGCAATTTCTCAAAGTGGATTATTCTATGAATCTCATCAAGCACAGTGGATTAATGGAGAGAAGACACTGCAAAGTCTCCACCAAGAACCCCAGAACAAAATGAATTCAACGGTAATGGCAGCAATGGATCAATCCGTAGCTAGGGCAGTAGCGGCTAGTTCCAATACTATGGATATTGCAGTGAATAACCAGATCAACACGTTGGTGACACAGCAACTATCCACACTGGAAACCGGACAGGTTATTTGGCGCGGTGAAATATGGCACAACCAACCCATGGAGTGGGAGATTTATGAGCAACCTGAGGATCACAAGCAAAATGAACACGAGCAGACTGTTCAATGGCACACGAAATTACATCTCACAATGCCAAACCTAGGTGAGATCACAGCCAGAATTGCATTCGGACCCCATGGATTAACCATCAAACTGGATGCCATCGATAGGAACACAATAGATCTGCTGAAAAATAATCAACAGCCTCTCGCCTCGCAAATACAAGCAGCTGGCTTGAATGTTCAGTCTGTTGAAATCCATCAGCATGAAAAATAATGAGCCTCTGCCCACGGCTGTAGCGCTCGCTTATCGGGAAGGTCAAACTGCGCCCAAAGTGGTCGCCAAAGGAAGAGGTTTGATCGCTGAAGAAATTATCCATCGTGCCAAAGAAGCCGGAATCTATGTCCATGAATCGAGAGACTTGGTTGCATTATTGATGCAGGTTGATCTTGATGACCGTATTCCTCCGCAGCTTTATGTTGCTGTCGCCGAGCTTCTTGCCTGGCTATATAAACTGGAACATAGCAAGTATCCACCTTAAATCAGTGGTGATATTACCGCGATGGTGCAGGTATTGTAGAAGCTGTCGGCACCAAAGTCAGTCATTTCAAGTCGGGCGATGAAGTTTATTTTTCACAACCGGGTTTCAAAGGTCGCCAAGGAACCTATACTGAATACACCCTAGTCGATGCCAGCTTGCTGGCACTAAAACCGCGCTTATTATCCTTTGAACAAGCAGCAGCGCCACCACTGGTTTTTATTACCGCTTGGGAGGCCCTGCACGACCGAGCACGCATTGCACCCGATCAAATCGTTTTGATTCATGCTGTCACCGGTTTTGTTGGAGCTAGAACAAGCCAAACAACATCAAGGAAAAATATTACAGCAATGCGCCACATTGTTTGATAACAATAAGC
>SSFW01000108.1 GCA_008015595.1 Nitrosomonas sp.
AGTTAGCATTTCGCAGAACTTTCATCGTTATTATTATATATTTTTAATAAGCAATTCACATGCCAATTAATTTTTACACTTGTTATTCATTGATTTTTATAGATAATAAAAGCAACCTCAATCCTTTCGATCAGAATTAAACGATAACTGTAAAATAATTCGACGCTTTTTCTTACTGAAATTTGGGTAGATATCATCAGCAAAACAACATGTCGTACTTCACTGGAAAATTGTTCGAGGGCAATTCGAATGTAAAAATTTCTGACATAAAAAATATTTAAAAAAATAAATGTAGTTTAA
Organism: Nitrosomonas sp.; assembly: GCA_008015595.1. Taxonomy (GTDB): domain Bacteria; phylum Pseudomonadota; class Gammaproteobacteria; order Burkholderiales; family Nitrosomonadaceae; genus Nitrosomonas. Next base: position 301 of record SSFW01000108.1, read on the forward strand.
TGACTTCACTTGGGTAATTTAGCTCAACCATAACCCGACCAAACAAACTGCAAAATGATAAACTAGCAGGCGAATACACAATTCTCAATGCAAACAATTTATCTGTAAGAGACCCTATGATTATTGGAGTACCTAAAGAAACAAAAGACCATGAGTTTCGAGTTGGGCTGACACCTGGGACTGTTCACGCACTCACCACACAAGGACACCATATAAAAATAGAAAGTGGTGCAGGATTAGGTAGTGCTTTCACTGATGATGACTATCGATTGGCGGGTGCTGAAATCGTAACGTACCCTAGAGATGCTTGGGCTGCCCAGTTAGTTATCAAGGTAAAGGAACCCACTGAATCCGAATATGCTTATCTAAGGCAAGATTTGATTCTATTTACCTACCTGCATCTGGCCTCAAATAAACCGCTGACTGAACAACTGCTTGCGACAGGAACAACCGGTATAGCCTATGAAACGGTACAATTAGCATCAGGTGAATTACCCCTACTCACGCCGATGAGTGAAGTTGCTGGAAGAATGGCTGCTCAAATTGGAGCGCTCTATTTACAAAAAACGTTGGGGGGAAGAGGAATATTGATGGGGGGTGTCCCTGGTGTTGCTCCGGCTAATGTCGTCATCCTTGGTGCGGGCATTGTCGGTGTTAATGCTGCTAGAGTGACTGTGGGAATGGGTGCGCATGTTACGATCTTAGATATCAATCATAGTCGTTTGAAACACCTCGATGATTTGTTTCGTGGACAACTCTTTACCCGCATGAATGATTCATTCAACCTCAATGAACTCGTTTATCAAGCTGATCTCGTTATCGGTGCCGTATTGATTCCAGGTGGGCGGGCGCCTTGGCTCATCACTCGAGAAATGCTAACAAAAATGCGCAAAGGCGCTGTTATCGTGGATGTTGCCGTAGATCAGGGGGGGTGCGTCGAAACGACCCATCCAACGACGCATAGTAACCCCGTTTATGAAGTCGATGGTATTCTGCATTATTGTGTTACCAACATGCCGGGCGCTGTACCCCGTACCAGTACGCTTGCATTAAATAGTCAGACTGCCACTTATATTAAGCTACTCGCTGATAGCGGATTAGATGCGGTAAGAAACAATAACGCATTACAGAAAGGTCTCAATACTTATCAGGGATTGATCACTCACACAGCCGTTGCTGAAGCATTTGGACTACAATCTACCGCGCCGTTACAGGCGCTTGCTTGACAAATGACACTTAGCAGAGCAACCCGTGACCATAACCGCTTTCGCTAACTGATAATTATTCTTAATCATAGTATAATTTACCCCATTCTGAATGGCGCCTTATCCCTAAACTTATTATTTTTCTTGTTAATTATCGTATAAGAATGACCTCATTACTTTCTGCTAAACAACTGCTACTGATTCTTCTACTCTGCATCAGCTTTGTCTTTATGGCTAGCCCACTCCATGCGCAAGAAGTCGTCGTTTATTCAGCCCGAATGGAGCAGTTAATCAAACCCATGTTTGATGCATTCACAACTGAAACCGGTATCAAAGTCAAATTTACTACCGATAAAGAAGGCGCTTTATTAGCAAGACTCCAAGCAGAAGGCAAAAGAACCCCTGCTGATGTATTGATCACCTCAGATGCGGGGAATTTATGGGAAGCTGCTAGAGCTGGATTACTAAAATCAATTTCTTCACCGATTTTAGAAGCCAATATCCCAGTACAACTGAGAGATCCGCAAGGCCAATGGTATGGCTTATCGATACGAGCACGCACCCTCGTCTATAACAAGGAAAAAGTTGATCCTTCTGAACTTTCAACCTATGAAGACTTAGCAAACCCTAAATGGAAGGGGCGCCTGTGTTTGCGCTCTTCCAAAAAAGTGTATAACCAATCGCTCGTTGCAATGATGATTGCCGAGCATGGTGAAGCAAAGACCGAGCAAATCGTTAAGGGTTGGGTAGCAAATCTTGCCACCGAACCATTATCAGACGATACCAAAGCAATGGAATATGTTGCAGCAGGCCGCTGTGATGTCACATTAGTCAATAGCTATTATTATGGTCGATTGATGGAAACGAACCCAAATTTACCGCTGGTTATTTATTGGCCCAACCAAGATAACAATGGTACCCACATCAACATTTCAGGTGCTGGCGTAACACAACATAGCAAACATGAAGCTGCAGCAATCAAGTTACTTGAATTCCTGTCTTCTGAGAAAGCCCAAAATTTATTTGCGGATGTTAACTTTGAATTTCCTGCCAATCCCCAAATTAAGCCAAGCCCGATTGTTACGAGTTGGGGTGATTTTAAGAAAAGTCCCATGAGTATGATTAAAGCTGGGGAATTACAAGCCACTGCGGTTAAATTAATGGATCGTGCCGGCTATCGCTAATTGGGTCAATCCATGTGAATGACGAACAACCGGATAATTTGGGAGCAAAACTTTCAGCCAGCCATCGACATCCCTCTCCTCAACTAAAAAATAACATCAATTTCTGGCGTTTAGCTCCTTTCTGCGTTGCCAGTATCGTTTTAATACCGATCATTGTTGTTATTTCCTCGATTTTTACACCAGCAGATGATATATGGCATCATCTTGCTGAAACAACCCTACCCTCAGTCCTGTTGAATACATTCTGGTTATGTTTAGGCGTCGTCTTGGGAGCGATTATCCTGGGCACTAGCCTAGCTTGGTTAACTGCTATTTATGATTTTCCTGGAAGAAAATTCTTTTCTTGGGCGTTATTGCTACCGATGGCAATCCCCGCTTATGTCACTGCATTTGTAGTACTAGGTCTATTCGACTACACAGGGCCGATTCAAACCTATTTAAGAAGTTGGACTGGTGCGGAATCTAATTGGATTCCTGATTTTTACGGTAGAAGTGGGGCTATTCTCGTAATGGTCCTTGCGTTTTATCCCTATATTTACCTTTTAGCGCGTAATGCATTTATAACGCAGGGAAAACGACTGATTGAAGCAGCTCAATCGCTCGGCTTGAGTCGCAAACAAGGATTCTTTAAAGTTGCACTTCCGATGGCGAGACCTTGGATTATAGGGGGAGCCATGTTAACTTTGATGGAAACACTTGCCGACTTTGGAACGGTTTCAGTGTTCAATTACGATACCTTCACAACCGCCATCTATAAAGCATGGTTTAGTTTGTTCTCGCTATCTGCAGCTTCCCAGCTTGCATCATTATTGATCATTCTTGTCTTTATCATCATTATCATTGAGCAGCAACTTCGTGCCCGGATGCGCTTTGCCGAATCAAAATCAAGCAGAACGACCTTTCGTATCCCACTCTTAGGTTGGAAGCGCCTTGCAGCTTGTAGTTACGCTTTCTCGATCCTTTTTATCGCTTTTATTTTGCCTTGCTCTCAATTACTTATTTGGGCAATCGATGAAATTAATAAAAATATCGACTCACGGTATATTGAATTTCTCATCCACTCATTAACGTTGTCCACAATCGCTACATTGATCATCGGCTCGGTCGCTATTTTGCTGGTTTACGCTACTCGCCTTTATTCAGATAAAGCCACGCACATCGCGGTTCGTATTGCTACGCTTGGCTATGCGTTACCTGGCGCAGTACTCGCAGTCGGTATTTTTATATCGCTGGCTTGGATCGATACACAATTCAATCAAATCATCCTAATGCTATTTGAGATCGAAGTTGGTTTTCTGATTCAAGGAACCATTATAGCCATGCTTATCGCTTACTTGGTTCGTTTCTTGGCGGTAGGTCATTATCCAATTGATAGCGCGATGCAGCGTGTTACTCGCAGTATCGATGAAGCTGCGCGCGGATTCGGACTAACCGGTTGGTCATTACTTTCTCGTATCCACTTGCCGATTCTCAGCTCGGGTATTTTTACGGCTGCCACCCTCGTTTTTGTCGATGTGATGAAAGAAATGCCCATTACACTGATGACTCGCCCTTTTGGCTGGGACACGCTAGCCATCCGAATTTTCACTTTAACCTCAGAAGGTGCATGGACTCAGGCTGCATTGCCTGCCATTGCACTCGTATTAGCCGGTTTAATTCCCATTATCTTATTGATGCGACAAACTGAACAGTAAACATCGTGGAATCATTATTAAAATTAACCCAAATACACCAGTCCTATCATCAGCAAGAAATCATCAAACACCTCTCGCTCGTATTGAAAAAAGGTGAAATCGGTTGTTTATTAGGACCAAGCGGTTGTGGGAAAACGACGGTATTGCGATGTATCGCTGGGTTTGAGTCCATCTCATCTGGTGAAATCACGATCAATGGGAAAATCGTCTGCAATGCTGATTTCAATCTACCACCGGAGCAACGAAGAATTGGGATGGTTTTCCAAGACTATGCACTATTTCCACACCTTAGCGTTTCAGCCAATATTGGCTTTGGTTTACAACAATACACGAAAGCTGAACGTACTCATCGAATCAATGAATTGATAACCACCGTTGGACTCACTGAGGCTTCCGACCGCTATCCTCACGAACTCTCCGGAGGACAACAACAACGCGTTGCATTAGCACGCGCACTTGCCCCTCGTCCTGACCTACTACTGCTTGACGAACCTTTCTCGAATTTGGATATTAGTCTTCGTGAACGCTTGAGTTTAGAAGTGAGAGATATTTTAAAAGACCAACATACGACAGCCATATTAGTCACCCACGACCAAACTGAAGCCTTCTCAGTTGCGGATGTTATCGGCGTCATGCATCAAGGCGAAATTTTGCAGTGGGATACGGCTTACAATCTTTATCATCATCCTACAAATCGCTTTGTAGCACAATTTATCGGACAAGGTACTTTTGTTCCAGGCCATTTGATTTCACCTGAAAAAATTCAAATAGCGTTAGGTATCGTGGAAAATCCCGATTATTCAGATTACTTTGAGCAATCTAAACATACCACCAACGAAGCAGTCGATGTTTTACTCCGACCCGATGATATTGTTTACAACGAAGCTAGTGCTTTACAAGCAACCGTCGTCAATAAGGCATTCCGCGGTGCAAATATCCTCTACACACTCAAGCTATCTAGCGGACAAACTCTCCTGTCGTTAATCCCGAGTCACCACAATCATTCGATTGGTGAAAGTATCGGGATCCAGTTAGCAGCGGATCACGTTGTCGTGTTTAGTAGAGAGAAAATGTAACCACCCATCAGTAACTTTTCAGCAAATACAGGATTAATCCTTTGAGAAAAACCAATTTTTTTGCCAAGCACTAAATACCAAATCCGGATAGGTTGCTGAACCCAGGCTGCCATTATATCGACCTAGTGCTCTGAAATAATCACCTTTTTCTAAATCAAGATAATGCCGGAAAATGGTACACCCATAGCGCAAATTAACGCGTAAATGAAACAAATTATGTTCTTTGCTCCCAATGGTATCAATCCAAAATGGCATTATTTGCATATACCCTCTTGCACCAGCCGATGAAATTGCGTATTTGCGAAATCTACTCTCGACATGAATGATACTCAGCACAAGCTGAGAATCAAGACCGGCTCGCATCGCCTCGTAATGAACTGTCGTTAAGAAACCTTCACGCTCATTCTGATCAGGCATATATTTTTCCATACGCGCTGACATAGCTGCAAGCCATCTTCTACTCTCCGCATCAGGCAAAGTCACGAATTGAGCAATCGGCTGATCGCTAATCGCTTTCTGAAGCACAGTTCGAGTACTTGCTGATAATGGCTCATAAAGTTGAGCACCTGCAAAAATCCAGCAAGGCTTCAGTAATAAAATGATTAATGCTAGGTTCCGCATACCTTTGCACGAAGAAAATGATCGGCTTCAGCAATTGGAATCATTTGAGCCGCTTGATCACGACGCCCTCGATACTCTGCTGCACCTTCTTTGAGGCCACGTTCTCCAATCACGATACGATGCGGGATACCAATTAACTCCATGTCAGCAAACATGACGCCAGGACGTTCATCGCGATCATCCAAAAACACTTCCACACCCGCTTGAGATAACGTCTGATACAGTTGATCAGCGGCCTGTTGTACTGATTGATTTTTATGGTACCCAATCGGCACGATAGCAACTTCAAAAGGTGCAATTGCGGTAGGAAATATAATCCCTGCAGCATCATGGTTTTGTTCAATCGCAGCTGCCACAACGCGCGAAACGCCAATACCGTAACACCCCATTTCCATTACCTTGATTTGCCCTGCATCATCCAGAAAAGTTGCTTTCATCTTTTCCGAATATTTAGTCCGCAACTGGAAAATATGGCCGACTTCGATACCGCGGCATATCTCTAACTGCCCTTTGCCATTGGGAGAAAGATCTCCTGCTACGACATTGCGAAGATCAAAACAGCGATCAGGCACTTTCAAATCCTGGCCGAAATTGACTTGGGTAAAATGAAAATTTTCTTCATTTGCGCCACACACAAAATTACTTATCTCCAATACCGATCGATCAGCGATGAGGTACTTTTCCATACCAATCGGTCCGATATAACCAGGCTTACAGCCCGTTTCTGCAATGATCCTTTCTTCACTTGCGAATTCAAAATTAGTCAGTAATGGAATTTTTCTGACTTTTGTTTCATTGAGCTGATGGTCCCCTCGCAGCAACAATAAAAAAAATTGCTCATCCGCAGTAATTGCAAGTGCTTTTACCGTTTTCTGAATCGGAATCCCTAGAAATTCCGCAACCTCCTGGCAAGTTTTGATACCAGGTGTGGAAATTTTATTTTTTGCTCCAGTAGGCGCTTCAGATGGCATTGAATTTCCAGGCAAGGATGTGGCTAACTCCACATTGGCTGCATAATCCGAATGGGGGCAAAATGCAATCGCATCTTCCCCCGAGTCTGCAAGCACATGAAATTCGTGTGAGCTGCTGCCCCCCATTGCTCCCGTATCAGCGGCCACTGCTCGAAAACCTAACCCGATTCGAGTGAATATTCTCGAATAGGTTTCATACATGATCTGGTACGTTTTTTCTAGGCTCGCTTGATCTACATGAAACGAATAGGCATCCTTCATGATAAATTCACGCGCGCGCATCACCCCAAATCGTGGACGAATCTCATCACGAAATTTGGTTTGAATTTGGTAAAAGTTGATGGGTAATTGACGGTAGCTTTTAATTTCACGACGAACAATATCGGTAATCACTTCCTCATGCGTCGGTCCAAAACAATAGTCATTCTCATGCCTATCTTTGATTTTTAGCATCTGTGGCCCAAACTGTTCCCACCGTGTCGTTTCTTGCCACAACTCTGCAGGTTGCACAGCCGGCATTAATAACTCTTGTGCCCCACTTCGATTCATTTCTTCTCGTACTATCTGTTCAATTTTCCTTAAAACTCTCAGCCCCAATGGCATCCAACTATAAAGCCCACTTCCCAAGCGTTTGATCAAACCAGCTCTAACCATGAGTTTATGGCTAATTAATTCTGCTTCTGCTGGCGCTTCTTTAAGTGTCGAAAGAAAGAAATTAGAAACACGCATAAAATTGATTCCACTTATGATTATTTTATTTAAAACGTGATTCTACCTTGAAAACCAGTTATCAATACGCTATAGACGTGCTAGCAGCTCATCTTAGCTTGATAAAAATTACGCAAAGGTTAGAGCAAAAGGAAAAAGTCCCAGCTTTTTGTTTTATGGTGGCTTTTCATCTTATCCAAAGTATGAAAAAATGTCCGCTAATTAACGAATTGAATGACGGATGAATCAAATGATTGATCGGAACGGATATCGTCCTAATGTTGGTATCATTCTGCTAAATTCAAAAAATGAAGTTTTTTGGGGAAAGCGAGTCAAACAAAATTCTTGGCAATTTCCTCAAGGGGGAATCAAAACAGGAGAAACCCCAACACAGGCGATGTATAGAGAACTAACTGAAGAAATTGGATTACAACCGAATCATGTAGAAATTCTTGGAAGAACCCGTGAATGGCTACGATATAACGTACCTGAGTGTTGGATCCGACGTGAGTGTCGCAAAAGCTACAAAGGACAAAAACAAATCTGGTTTTTGTTGCGGTTATTGGGGCGCGATACCGATGTTTCACTGAGAAAAAGCCCACACCCTGAGTTTGACGCATGGCGTTGGAACCAGTATTGGGTAGAACTAGACTCTGTCGTAGAATTCAAGCGACAAGTTTATCGTCAAGCGTTGCTGGAATTGTCTAGACTCTTGGGACGGGATATCGGGTCAGCTTATGATTATGGTTATATCGAAAACGCGCAATCCAACATAAATAAAGTATTATCGAATTCTACAGTAACCCTAAAAGATTAATTTCATCGCGATAGGATATGATGAGATAAAATCTTACTACTAAATTTTAATATGACTTTATTAGATATTATTCCACCGAATAATATTTTGGCGTAATCGGCTGCGCCATTACAGCCGTGCTTTTGAGGAGAGATTCTAAATGATGATGCGCAAGCTAACTGTTTCGCTATTATCAATCGGTGTAATCATGGCATCGATGCATGTCACTGCTGCTAACGAACCGATTCAACCTATCAAACCAGTAAAGCCAGAAAACGCAGAATTGGTTGAATTAGGAAAAATGCTATTTTTTGATCCCAGATTATCCAAATCTGGTTTCATTTCTTGCAATTCTTGCCATAACTTGAGCATGGGCGGAACCGATAACATCCAAACATCAATTGGACATAAATGGCAGCAAGGCCCTATTAATGCACCTACCGTATTAAATGCGAGTATGAATTTGGCCCAATTTTGGGATGGTCGCGCAAAAGATCTAAAAGAACAAGCGGGCGGCCCGATTGCAAATCCAGGCGAAATGGCTTCAACTCATGATATCGCAGTGAAAGTCATTGATTCTATGCCACAATATCAAGCGCAGTTTAAAAAAGCGTTTGGCTCAGATGGCGTAGATATTGATCGTGTTACCACTGCAATCGCTGCTTTTGAAGAAACCCTAGTTACTCCAGGTTCACGTTTTGATAAATGGTTAGAAGGTGATAAAAACGCCTTATCCAAAGAAGAACAAGATGGTTATAACGTGTTCAAAACCAGTGGCTGTGCAAAATGCCATAATGGTCCTGCCGTAGGCGGAAATTCCTTCGAGAAAATGGGCGTTCATAAACCTTATGAGACCAAAAGTACTGCTGAAGGCCGTAAAGGAGTAACCGGTAAAGAAGAAGACAATTTACATTTCAAAGTACCTACTTTGCGCAATGTAGAACTAACCTATCCGTACTTCCACGATGGTGGCGCAGCTACGTTAGAAGCAGCAGTCGATACGATGGCTAAAATTCAGCTAAACAAAGAATTTAGCAAAGCAGAAATTGCCAATGTCGTTGCTTTCTTAAAAACATTGACAGGTAAGCAACCTGACTTCAAGTTACCAATTTTACCGCCTTCTAACAATAACACACCAAGACCTGAGCCTTTTGACAAGTAATAGCTTGCTCGGCTGAGTCTTTAAAAAGAACTGTCGTCCATTAATAAAGGCCACACAATAATTTAATTTTGTGTGGCCTTTTTATGCGCTCCTTTAATAACCATTAATGCACATGATCATCCGGCGGTGGTTTTATTTTTTCTTCCTGATTCAATATCGTGAGTTGCTTGGTTAGAACGCCTGTAATCAACCAACCGAAGCCATCAAACTGACTAACCCATCGAGCGCGTAGATACCCAAAACGATCAATCATGTATTCAATATGCTCTGGAGTCATCCCTTTCCTGAGTAAATCTGGAACTGCCATCGTTCTGCGAAATAATAAATAACTATCTCTAATCTCAGACCAACCTTCAGTTATGACTGGGAATGGGACGATGCGCGTTACTGCTGCCATTTCTTCCTCAGTGAGCGCCCTATTCGGGATTAATAGTATTTCAGTGTGAAAATCATTTTTCAACATCTCGTAGATATCACTTAACTGAAATAATCGCTGTTGCGATTGCGGCCATGAAAATAACACCAGTAATACATTACTTTTTTCACGGAAGTCTTTTAAGCTCCCACCAGAGCCATCATGCGCAAAATAAGAAAAAACAGGCGGTGCTAGAAAAGGCTGATTGGGTGTCACTAAGCTACCCAATAACCTTCCCATATAACCTCTGGAAAGTGCATGAAGATAATTGACAACATCCCAACGGTTCTCATCCGTTAAGACGGCTGAAAAACCTGGCATACTGGTGCCTTCAACCCCATACGATAACCAATGATAAAAATTACCGACAGTATGTCTAGCTGTATGCGTTTTGGTAAGTAAATCAGTGGGATCCGGTGGAAACTCACCCGTTTCGGGATCAGCAACAAAAAGCTCAGGCGCTGTACCAGTGCCTTTGCCCTGAGGACCATGACAACTGACACAGTGTTCAGCAAATAGTGTAGCGCCCTTCGATATTGAAATTGCGTCAAATGGAATGGGTGTTTTTTGATAGGTTTCGGGATAGGCTTCAATGATTAGAGGAGGCAACGCAATCCCCAGTGAAACAAGACCCATGATAACCGGAAGAATAACTCGTTTTGACTGATTCCATCGATTCAGCGTCCCCATGGCGGCGATCCCTATCGCTAGGATGAATAATAAAGTACCCGCCCAGAAAAAGTTTTGAACCCCAGATTCGTCCCAAGTCGCATCAATCGAAAGCCGGAAAGGATAAGGCCAATGATCAATGATCGCATGCTTACCTGGAAGCGTATTGGCTAATAAGGTAGCGACTAGTACCAGGATGAGTGCAAGCAGGAATTCAATTCCAACCCATTTTCTTAACTGACCAATCGCTACGCCTGCGCGTACATTTTCTTGGATAAATAGCGGTAACCAAACGGAACGGATTCGGTAGGCGATCCATAAAATAATGCCCAGTATCAACAATTTGAGGTTAAGCAACCACCCATAACGACTCGATACCAGTGTATGATAATAGTCCCCAATCATACGATCGGCTGCCATCCATCCCGTGAGGAATAGCAATATCATGACAGGCAACGCAAGTGCTGAAAATTGTTTCAAAAAATCGGCGTGCAGCAAAAGCGTACCGGCTTGCGAATTGTTAAGCGCATCACGAATAATATAAATAATCGCAGGCAAAGCACCAAACCAAACCCCGGCTAATAAGATATGCAATGTATAAGGAGTTACTGAAGCAAAAGAAATTTCCTCAGCGCCTGCATGACTAACCAAGGATCCTACGGTCAAAGGTAATGCGGCAGTTACTGCAAGCACCCCATAATGCCATCGAACGCGATGCATACGTTTAAGGTGAAGAACGATAAACAACAATAGCAAAGCCAACCCAAACCGCGCCACCCAGAGGTGTCCCACTCGGGTTCTTAGCAAAATCTCCCACCAGGCATTTAGATCCCAGGTATTAATCGCATCACCCGTAGCCTGACCTGCAGTGCTAGCTAAAATACCGATCAATCCCAATAAAACGATACCTACTAACCAAGGAAACGATTGCTCTAATTTTCTGACCCAACCCAGTTGCGGTAGTTTTTTTCCAAACCAAATTAGTGTCAAAAAAACACAACTACCAAATAAAACAAGATTGGCGGTTAACTGTAACCATCGTGCTAACGCAGAAAAAAATTCGATCATTGCTTTACAACATTAAAATCATTGACGAAACTCGGGGATAAACTAAACCTTGAGCAGAACGATAGATACCGTCTTGATACACAAGATAAAATGAAAAAGCAGAAAGGCACTGCAAAACTGCCCTATACCATAGCGTATAACGGCGTTTCATTCAAGTAAGCCATACTAAGGCTTAAGAAGTCAAAAACCAATGATTCAATTTGTTACCCCAGATGTTTCATTGCAGTAAATCGATTATGATTGATCGCAACGATAACCACTGAGACCTTCTATGAGTGACCCTATTATCACTTGCCCCAACTGTCATGCTGCCATTCATTTGACCGAATCGCTTGCGGCCCCACTATTAGCTGCAACCCGTCAACAATCTCAGCAACAACTCGCGCAAAAAGATGAAGCAATCTCCCAACGGGAACAAGCCATCCGCCAACAAGAACAACTCCTGCTCGAAGCCAAACGCAATGTTGATCAGCAGATTACCGAGCAGGTTGCTGCGCAACTCAAGGCAGAACGCGATCACCTCATCGCGGATGAAGCCAAAAAAGCAAAATTGGCGGTTGCCGTAGAGCTCGAAAATAATCTACGTGAATTGGCCAATCTCAAGGAATTACTGCAAACCCGCGAGCAAAAACTCAGCGAAGCGCAAGCGGCTCAAGCCGATTTGTTAAAAAAGCAACGCGAACTCGATGATACCAAACGCGAACTCGAACTCACCATCGAAAAACGGGTACAACAAAATCTAACTACAATTCGCAACCAAGCGCGCCAAGAAGCGGAAGAAGGACTCAAATTAAAAGTCATGGAAAAAGACCAAACCATCGCTGCCATGCACCAAAAAATCGAAGAACTCAAACAAAAAGCTGAGCAAGGCTCCCAACAATTACAAGGAGAAGTACAAGAACTTGAACTGGAAGCACTGCTACGCAGCAAATTTCCACAGGATTCCATCGAGCCCGTCCCCAAAGGGGAGTTCGGTGGCGATATCTTACATGCAGTCATCAGCCCCAGCGGTCTACCGAGCGGATTAATTTTATGGGAATCGAAACGCACCAAAAATTGGAGCGAATCGTGGTTAAGCAAACTGCGCGATGATCAGCGCAACGCCAAAGCTGAGCTCTCGGTACTGATTAGCCAGGCATTACCGAAAGGCATCGAAACCTTTGATATCGTCGATGGCGTTTGGGTTGTTCATCCCCGCGCCACGCTGCCAGTCGCTACCATTTTGCGGCACATGCTGTTGCAAATGAACCGCGTCAAACAAGTCAGTGAAGGCCAGCAAACCAAAACCGAGCTGATGTATCAATACCTGACTGGCCCACGTTTCCGTCAACGCGTAGAAGCGATTGTGGAAGCATTCACCACCATGCAAGCCGATCTCGATAAAGAGCGTAAAGCAATTTTAAAACAATGGGCAAAACGCGAAGAACAGATTACGCATGTCATGGAAGCAACTGTGGGCTTATACGGTGATTTACAGGGTATTGCGGGAAAATCACTGCAAGAAATTGAAGGATTGGAACTGGAATATTTAGAAATCAAAGATTAGGGCATAAAAAAACTACTCACTCTGATCTGATCAGCCATCAATTCTATAGCACGCTATTCATACAATGTGAATTAGTTTGATCAGCAATTATTTTTAACTGCAGTTTTACAAAAAAGAAACCCTACGGATACGCCTTAACTTTAACACCCAGCGCCTTAATTCTATCTGCTAATTGGGCTAGCCACTGATCGGATACTTTCGACAACCGATTGGCCTCCGCTTGCATCGGGGGGCGCGCCAACCCATAAAGCAATACGCCTTGTAACGGGATTTGAGCATCGCGGGCTTGTGCTATAAACTCCAAGTAGGCGTCAACCTCGCTCTCACAAGGCGGTTGATCGTCGATTTGCAACATGCACGTTTGGATCCAGGTGGGACACAACGTTGCAGCCATTTTCAAATGACGCTTAATCGTACCATTACTGATGCTTGCTCCATTAATCAATTGCCTGCGCGCTGGAATGGCGCTATCGAATTTAAACCAGACCTCGCCATTGAGCGTGGCCATCCGCGCCAATCCCCGCTGTACTGCAATCCGATTGATTAAACTCCCATTGGTGATCAACACCAGCTTGATCGATTCAGCTAAGGCAAAATCGTGTTTCACACGTGCGATGACCTCGATAACCTCGCAAAACTCTTTGGCGCTGGTGGGTTCACCGTTACCCGATAACGCAATATCGTTAACTCGCTGACATTCGGGTGGCACTTGCTGGGCCATGAAATCTCCTTCCAGCAATTCGCGCAGAAAGATCCTCAATTCCTGTTCTAGCAGCGGCAAATCAATTTTCGGTGCAGATCCACGCGTTAGGTTCGGCACTTGGCAATAGATACAACGCCAATTACAGGCGTTATTGGGATTAAGGTTGATGCCGATCGATACTCCACCTGAGCGACGCGAGATTACAGGATACACATAGACCATGCCGACAATATCGCGGCGATGATCTTGCGTTGTTAAGATTTTCGTTTGATTGGCAATGATATAATTTCCCTATGTTAATTACACGTCGTTTAGAATTCTATGCCGGTCATCGAATTTCCACTCATACCAGCCAGTGTCGGCATTTACATGGTCACCGCTATGTAATTGAGATCACCTTATCGAAGAATATTATCGCTGAGGAAAGTGTACCAGAACAAGGCATGGTCATGGATTTTTCTGAGGTCAAACGGATCGTACGCGAGCAAATTGTCGATCCGTGGGATCACGCCTTTCTCGTCTATAAAAACGATACCATGGTCGTCGATTTTCTGCGTTCCTTAGAAAACCATAAAACGGTCATTCTGGATTCTCAACCGACTGCTGAAAACTTGGCTAACGTTGCGTTCTTGATTTTAGACGAAGCATTCCAGAAAAATTATGGGGATCGGCTAAGATTAGAACGGGTGCGACTGTATGAAACCCCTAATTGCTGGGCAGATGCGACCCGAGCGCATCACGGGATTTAACTATTTTTTTATTGGATTTATTTGTCTATGTTCATTGATTCACACTGTCATCTCGATTTTCCTGATCTTGCTGCAAACTTGCCCGAATTACTCGATAACATGGTACAAAACCAGGTAAGCCATGCGCTCTGTGTTAGCGTCAATATGGAAGATTTTCCTCGAGTCCGCGCGCTTGCTGAAAGCTACGACCACCTCTATGCTTCGGTTGGAGTTCACCCTGACTATGAAAATATCACTGAACCAACCGTTGCTCAGCTTGTTGAACTTGCTCAACATCCTAAAGTGATTGCCATGGGTGAAACAGGGTTAGATTATTTTCGTATTAAAGGTGATCTCGATTGGCAACGCGACCGCTTTCGTCGCCATATTCGAGCAGCCAGGGAAAGCCAGAAACCACTCATCATTCATACCCGGGAAGCCGCTCAAGATACCTTGCGCATCATGCAAGAGGAAGACGCAGCAACGATTGGCGGTGTCATGCATTGCTTTACGGAAAATTGGGATGTTGCACAACGCGCTATCGAGATGAATTTTTATATTTCTTTTTCAGGCATCGTCACGTTTAAAAATGCCCTGATGTTGAA
>SSFW01000052.1 GCA_008015595.1 Nitrosomonas sp.
AATGGTTTACAAACATGCCATATCAACTGTGGTTCCGGCAAGAGCAGTATCGATTCCAATCGAATCTTCAATTCATGAATAATGCATGATTCAAAAATACTAGTGGTTAATCAGCGGTTGAAGGCGCTTTTGGTCGGATTCTGCCAGCGCGATAGTGACAATGAAAGTTTCGATGAGTTACGACAACTTGCGAGCAGTGCTCAACTCGATGTTTTGGCAGTCGTGAAAAGTAAGCGATCCAGACCAAATCCAGCGACTTATATCGGAACAGGAAAAATTGATGAAATTACTTCCTTGCTCAAAACTAGTCCGGAAAAAATTTCGATCGTCATCTTTAACAATGACCTCACCCCCATTCAAGAACGAAATTTGACTAATCGACTCGAATGCACCGTTATTGATCGAACGAGTTTGATTCTGGATATTTTTGCACAACGCGCTAAAAGTCATGAAGGTAAATTACAAGTTGAGCTGGCGCAATTGGAACACCTTGCCACTAAATTAGTAAGGGGTTGGACTCATCTTGAGCGACAAAAAGGGGGGATCGGACTTCGAGGTCCTGGGGAAACTCAACTTGAAACAGACCGGCGACTACTGGCAAAACGAGTTAAATTTCTTAAGGAAAAATTATCAATTCTACAGCGACAGCGCGATGTTCAGCGACTATCACGGAAACGATCGCAAGTAAAAACAATTTCGATTGTTGGTTATACAAATGCAGGAAAATCTACATTATTTAATCGATTAACTCGGTCAAACAGCTATGCCGCAGATCAATTGTTTGCTACGCTCGATACGACGACACGTAAAATGTTTATACCCGCTTATGGAAATTTAGTCATTTCTGATACGGTTGGTTTTATTCGAGATTTGCCGCATACCTTGATTGCAGCATTCCGGGCTACTCTAGAAGAAACTATTCAAGCAGATTTATTGTTACATGTTGTAGATGGAACCAGTCCAGTAAAAGACGATCAAATTGAAGCAGTGAATAGGCTTCTTGAAGAAATAAATGCTTCAACTATCCCACAGATTCTAATACTCAATAAAATTGATCAGGCCGGTTCAAAAATGAGACCCGGTTATGTTCGTGATGAGTATGGTAAAATCACTCGTATTCTCATTAGTGCTAAAACGGGTGAGGGACTTGAATATGTCAAGCTAGCCTTAACTGAGGCAATCAGGTATCCTTCAGAAGAGGTGGATCTAGAAGATGGTTTTTTGCCTGAAGAAAAAGAAGTAATAGATAACAGCGCAGTGGCTTTTTGAACGAGAGAAAGGATTAATTATTATGGGCTTAAATGATCCACAATGGGGGAAAAGAAAGGGTAATGCAGGTCCACCCGATTTGGACGATGTTTTACGAAATTTCTCAAAGAAAATTAATAGTCTTTTTGGTAAAAGAGGCGGAAATAATAACGATGATGAAGAACCAAGTGGTGGTAGTCCTAGAAAACCACAAGGTGGAAATATTTTTGTCATCATTATGCTTCTGCTCGTTGTATGGTTTGCCAGCGGCTTTTATATCATTAATGAGGGGCAACGCGGTATTGTGCTTCGTTTCGGTAAACACGTAGATACTACCCAGGCAGGTTTGCGTTGGCATCTTCCTTTTCCAGTTGAGAAAGTTGAAACTGTTAACGTAAGTCAAGTTCGCACAGTAGAGATTGGATATCGGAATAATGTTAGAAGCAAAGTTCTGAAAGAATCCCTCATGTTGACGGACGATGAAAATATCATCGATATTCAGTTTGCGGTTCAATATATTCTGAATAGTCCTGAAAAATTCTTATTTAATAATCGTGATCCAGAAAGCGCTGTATTACAGGTTGCTGAAACAGCGATTCGTGAGGCAATTGGTAAAAGTAAGATGGATTATGTTTTATATGAAGGCAGGGAGCAAGTTGCTGCTAGAACAACTGAACTCATGCAAATGATTTTAGATCGATATGAAATCGGTATTTCGGTAAGCCGTGTGACGATGCAGAATGCGCAACCTCCCGAACAAGTTCAAGCTGCTTTTGATGATGCGGTTAAAGCAGGACAAGATCGAGAACGTCAAAGGAACGAAGGTCAAGCCTATGCGAATGATGTAGTTCCGAAAGCAAGAGGTACTGCAGCGAGAATGCTAGAAGAAGCCAATGGTTATCAGCAGCGTGTTATCTCAAGCGCAGAGGGTGATGTCAGTCGCTTCCAGCAAGTGTTAGTTGAATATAACAAGGCACCTGCTGTTACCCGTGAACGGTTATATTTAGATATGATGCAACAGGTTTTATCAAATACTAGTAAAGTATTAGTTGACCAGAAAGGGGGAAACAATTTGCTGTATTTACCATTAGATAAATTAATTCAATCCGATTCAACATTAGCAAATCGGATTCCAATGGTGGCACAACCTCAGGTCATCCAAGAAATTCCTGATACCAGTGGACGTACACGCGAGTCTTTTCGCAGCAGAGAACGAGAGGTGAGATAACATGGGAAAATTTTCTTCAGCATTATCAGGTATTCTCACGGTACTTGTCATAGCAATTAGCTCTTCAATCTATATTGTCGATGAAAGAGAACAGGCTATCCTATTTCAATTAGGGGAAGTCGTCGATGTTAAAACTTCACCTGGCCTATATTTCAAGATTCCGATTGCTCAGAATGTACGATATTTCGATTCGCGGATTCTGACAATGGATACCGAGGAACCAGAACGATTCATTACTTCAGAAAAAAAGAACGTTTTAGTTGATTTGTTCGTGAAATGGCGTATTGTCGATGTAAAACAATACTATATTAGTGTAAGAGGCGATGAAGCACTTGCACAAACGCGCCTTGCGCAAACTGTCAACTCAAGCATGCGTGATGAATTCGGTAACCGTACTGTTCATGATGTAGTGTCCGGTGAGCGGGATAAAATTATGGAAATCATGCGCCAGAAAGCGAATGTTGATGCCAAGAAAATTGGTGTAGAAGTAGTCGATGTTCGTTTAAAACGTGTAGATTTACCACAAGAAGTTAGCGATTCAGTTTATCGTAGAATGGAAGCTGAAAGGAAACGCGTAGCCAATGAGCTACGTTCAACCGGTTCTGCTGAAGCTGAAAAAATACGCGCAGATGCAGATAGACAGCGAGAAGTTATTCTGGCGGAGGCCTATCGAGAAGCCCAAAAGATTATGGGGGATGGTGATGGTCAAGCTGCAGCAATTTATGCAGACACTTTCCAGAAGAGCCCTGAGTTTTATTCCTTCTATCGCAGTGTAGAAGCTTACAAACAAGCATTTAAGAATAAAACTGATATTCTCGTGCTTGAACCAAGTTCTGATTTCTTCAAATACATCAAAGGCGCTGCAGAAGGGAAGAAATAATTACTAATTCACTAAAATACTATCGATCAATGCGAATGTTATTAAAGAGAAAGCAATTGATCGATAGTCAAAAATTGGAGTTATTTGCTTGATGTGGGAAGTCTTTTTCATTGCAATTGGATTGATGATGATATTTGAAGGATTGTTTCCCTTCTCATTTCCCAATGCATGGCGCGAAACATTCCAGAAGTTAATCTTGTTAGAAGATAATCAAATACGATTTATTGGCTTAACGTCTATCGTTGTAGGTTTAATCATTCTTCTTTTAGTGAATTAGATCAGACGCTATTTCTTCAACTGTAACTTACCTTGGCTTTCCCTTTCGATGCGTAATTGGATTCTTCCTGAATATGTCGAAGATATTCTTCCTGCCGAGTCATTACATATAGAAAAAATCCGCCGGCAGATGCTGGATTTAATGCATGTGCATGGCTACCAACTCGTCATTCCTCCTTTATTAGAATATACCGAGTCCTTATTGTCGGGTAGTGGTAGCGATATGGATCTACACATGTTCAAAGTTGTCGATCAACTCAGTGGAAGAATGTTGGGACTCCGGGCAGATATCACACCACAGGCAGCACGCATTGATGCACATCTTTTGAACGCCCAAGGTGTTACTCGGCTTTGCTATGCCAGCAGTGTCCTACATACCATACCCTGCGAAATTGCTCGGACACGTGAACCTTTTCAAATAGGTGCAGAGTTATACGGACATTCCGGTTTAGAAAGCGATATCGAGATTCAACATTTGATGTTGCAATGTCTTGTAAAGTCAGGAGTCGGGAAAATACAATTAGACCTGGGACATGTTGCTATTTTCAGGTGCTTAATTAAAGACTTAGCAATTAAACCTGCACTGGAAACAGATTTCTATACCCTGCTACGCGCTAAGGATTTAGCAGCGCTTAAGGAATTACTTCAATCGACTAGCACCTTACTCAGTAAAAACGCTCAGGAAATGTTATTGCATTTACCTGAATTATATGGCGACAGAAAAATACTCATTGAAGCACGTAAACTGCTACCAGAGCACCCTGAAATCATCGCTGCACTTGACCAGCTCGAAGTGCTTGCAGAAAAATTAGCATGTTACGTGGATCAGATTACGTTTGATCTATCTGATTTAAGGGGCTACCACTATCATACTGGTATTGTTTTTGCTGCCTATACGAAAGGAAATCCTGGGCCTATTGCGTTGGGCGGCAGATATGATGAGATTGGTAAATCTTTTGGAAGATCAAGGCCAGCAACGGGTTTTAGTATGGATCTACGTGAATTATCTCGGCTAGCAAATACTGAAACGAGCCCTAAAGGAATTTTAGCGCCCTATAAGCCTGATGATAAGTTACTACAAGAGAAGGTGGTACAACTGCGGGCATCGGGCTGGGTTGTCATCACACTTTTGCCAGGTTGTAATGAAGAAAATGATGCCACTTGTTGTGATAAGAAGCTCGTTCTTAAAAATGACACTTGGGATGTTGTAGAAATTTGATACTGCCTTAAGTAATTCAGGTAAAGAGAAATAAAGCTATGGCTAAAAATGTAGTGGTAATTGGCACCCAATGGGGTGATGAAGGAAAAGGGAAAATTGTTGATTGGTTAACCGATCACGCAGCAGGTGTTGTTCGTTTTCAAGGTGGACATAATGCTGGTCATACCTTAGTCATCGATAATAAAAAAACTGTATTACATCTTATCCCATCTGGAATATTGCGTAGTTCGGTCATGTGCTACATTGGTAACGGAGTTGTTCTGTCACCACGCGCCTTATTAGAAGAAATCGATATCCTTGAAAGTGCAGGTATCTCAGTATCACCTCGATTAAGGATTAGTGAAGCTTGTCCATTAATCCTACCGTACCATGCCGCCCTAGACAGCGCACGTGAGACCGCGAAAGGATCAGCTAAAATTGGCACAACCGGACGTGGCATTGGCCCCGCCTATGAGGATAAAGTAGCGCGACGGGCTATCCGTCTGCAAGACTTACTTTGTAAAGAACGATTTGAAAAAAAACTCGAAGAAATTCTTGATTACCATAATTTCGTTCTCAAACATTACTTTCATACCACGACGATAGATTTGAAAGAAGTGCTTGATGAAGGACTTGCTCAAGCAGAACGAATTCGACCGATGGTAGCCGATATACCCGAATTACTGTTCCAAGCCCATAAGTGCGGAGCTAGTTTACTATTTGAAGGTGCTCAAGGAGCATTACTCGATATTGACCATGGCACTTATCCCTATGTTACCTCAAGCAACTGTATTGCAGGCGCTGCTGCTACTGGGAGCGGTGTTGGTCCACAAATGTTACATTATGTACTGGGGATAACCAAAGCTTATACGACTCGCGTAGGTTCTGGCCCCTTTCCTACCGAACTTGACGATGAAACAGGTTCACATTTAGCAAAACGGGGACATGAGTTTGGATCTACTACAGGACGTCCGCGTCGCTGTGGATGGTTTGATGCTGTCGCAATGCGGCGATCGATACAAATTAATGGCGTATCCGGGTTATGTATTACTAAATTAGATGTTTTAGATGGTCTAGAAAAATTAAAAGTTTGTATTGGGTATAAGAATAATTCCACAGCTAATTCAGTCACAAGTAGCACTTTGAATACTTTGCCAGTGGGTGCTGAAGATCTTGTGGTCTGCGAACCCGTTTATAAAGAACTACCCGGATGGAATGAAAATACTAAAGGTATTACTGATTTTAAAGCGTTACCAAGCGCAGCTCAAAGTTACCTACGATGCTTGGAAGAAGTATGTGAAGTTCCATTAGATCTTATTTCTACTGGACCTGATCGCGCTGAAACAATCGTATTTAGACACCCTTTTGTAGATGCAACTTAAGATAGCTGCTTAGAAAATCCTAATCTGCTGTACGTGCTTTGAACAATACAATCACTCCTCCTCATTCTACTTTTTGCTTTTTCTGGCGATTCAGCAAATCAATCTGTTCCATAATCATCCTTTTCTCACTTTCTAGTTCTTGGAATCGTTGATAAAGCGTCTCGAGATCAAGCGTATATTGCTGCAATTTCCTCTGTCGATCTTGTTTAGCACGAACCGCATCATCATAATCAACGATTGGTGAGTTTAACGTTCCTCCGGCTTGAGGCGATTGGGATAATGTGGTAAAGCTATCTTGCGCTACTTCAAACCGGCGAATCTCTTGCAACATCTGAAATTGCTGAAAAACACTTTGTTGATGTTGAGTCGTTCGTAATAAGCTCGCCTCTAAATCTTGAATTTGTGCTTCAATGATCAGCTGACCTGATTGTTGCGCTGAGATTGTTGAAAAATAAAAACCAAGAACGAACAATCCAATCACCTTGAGCCATAACATACGCTTCATCATAAAATTTTTTGCACTGAATGATCGATGATAGTACTGGTTTTATAATTTGCGGTGGGGACATTCAGCTTTGTTGCAATCTGCATACAGTGCAAGTGAATGCTCTTGCAAGCTAAATCCACGATCCTTGGCGATCTTGATTTGGCGCTTTTCAATATCAGCATCGTAAAATTCCTCGACACGGCCACACTGCAGGCAAACCAAATGATCATGGTGCTTATCGCTGGTTAATTCGAAAACTGCTTTACCGCCTTCAAAATGGTGCCTTTCCAATAAACCCGCTTGCTCAAACTGAGTAAGAACGCGGTAAACCGTTGCAAGACCAATATCTTCACCTTCATTAAGTAATTCTTTATAAATATCTTCAGCTGACAAATGACGGATAGCACTATTCTCAAACAAATTTAATATTTTCAAACGGGGTAAGGTAGTCTTAAGCCCTATTGTTTTGAGGTCTCTACTTTTGAGATCTTCTTTACTCATGGTTTAATCAGTCCTAAAAGTTATTTGCTGTATCATATAGCGCTTGGTTAGCTTTGAAAACTCTCGTTTGAGTATGTATGTAAAATTTTTGTTGCTTAGTATTGTATCGCTATCGATTAGCTGTTCTTATCTTCCGTCACTTCCCTACAAAATTGACATTCAACAAGGTAATGTCATAACTGAAGAGATGGTAGAAAAACTGCGACTGGGTATGACTCGATCCCAAGTACGTTTTGTGCTGGGATCGCCACTCATTACCGATGTTTTTCATATTAATCGATGGGATTACGTGTATAGCCTAGCCCCTAGCGGGAGGCTATCAGAAAAACGCCGTTTATCCATTTTTTTCGATGGTGATTTATTGACGCATATTGAAGGTGATTTTAAGCTCCCAATTTTACCGGCTAATGAGCTTTCTTTGCCTTCACCTAATTCTACTGATGAAACGCCTGAAGATGGAAAGAAAAATGAAGATTCTGAAGAATTACAGCCAAAAGAAAAGAAGGAAGATAAAAAAAGTACAACGGATATGATAGCTCCTTAAAACCATTCTGATAATGAATCAAAATCCATGTTAAATATAGCAATAGCAGGTAGCACCGGTCGTATGGGGCGAACATTACTGGAAACCATAGCGGAATCACCTTATATGCGTTTATCCGCAGCGTTAGAGCAAGAAAATAGCCCCCTTCTCGGAAAAGATGCCGGTGAATTAATCGGAACTCCTTGCGGTGTTTCTATTAGCGCAGATACCGCAACTGCATTACCCGGTAGCGATGTTTTAATCGACTTCACGCGTCCAGCAGGTACGCTAGCGCATCTAGCTATTTGTCGCATGCAGGGTATCAAAATGGTGATTGGTACTACAGGGTTTACAGTCGACGAGAAAGACATACTTAAATCAGCTGCTAATGAAATTGCGATGGTTTTTGCCCCTAATATGAGTGTAGGGGTAAACATTCTATTCAAGTTACTTGAAGTCGCCGCGCATGCATTAAGGGATGGCTACGATATCGAAATTGTGGAAGCGCATCATCGTCATAAAGTCGATTCGCCCTCTGGAACAGCGCTGCGGATGGGAGAAGTAATCGCTCAAGCCTTAGATCGTAATTTATCAAAAGTTGCTGTCTATGGAAGAGAAGGTGTGACAGGCGAACGATTACCAGAGACTATTGGGTTTTCTACGATACGCGGCGGAGACATCGTTGGTGATCATACTGCAATTTTCGCCGGAATCGGTGATCGTATTGAGATTACCCATAAAGCCAGTAACCGTAAAACATTTGCACTGGGTGCACTACGCGCAGCTCAATTTTTAATGAAGCAAGAAAAGGGATTATTCGACATGCAGGATGTTCTCGGGTTGCGACAAGGCCTATAAATCCGTAGCTGATTTTTATGGCAACTTATGCAATTGGCGATTTACAGGGCTGCTTCAAACAGCTCCAACACTTGCTTGAGTTTATCGCATTCTCACCTTCGCGCGACAGGCTATGGTTTGTAGGCGATATCGTTAATCGCGGCCCCGATTCGCTCAGTTTATTACGCTTCATCAGTCAATTAGGCGATTCAGCTACGATTGTATTAGGCAATCATGATTTACATTTATTACTGGTTGCGGAAGAAATCACCTCGCAACGGAGTGGCGATACCTTACAAGCAATTCTCAATGCGCCAGATCGTGATCAATTACTTTATTGGCTCCGGCACCAAAAAATGCTTCATGTCGAAGATGATTATGTTCTGGTCCATGCAGGATTATTACCATCATGGCCTGCTTCGTTTGCCCTAGAACTGGCCCAAGAAGTCGAAGCAACATTACAAAGCAACGATTACACCGACCTATTACTGCATTTATATGGCAATCAACCCGATCAATGGCATGATGATCTAAAATCCTACGATCGGTTACGCTTGATCGTTAATGCATTAACGCGACTGCGTGTTTGCACAAAGGAAGGAAAAATGGAATTTTCCTATAAAGGCCCACTAGAAACGATTCCCGGAGGCTATTTTCCTTGGTTCGATGTGTCGGGTAGACAAAGCCAAAAATCAACTATTATTTTTGGGCATTGGTCTGCCATAAGGCTACAGCTAAGACATAATCTCATTGCATTGGATACCGGATGCTTGTGGGGCGCTGAGCTCACTGCGATTCGCTTGGAAGATCGGAAGATTTTTCAGGTCCCTTGCGTACAACCGGTAAAGCGAGCTGGTGTGAAATCGCATGCTCGGTAAGCCGAGCTAGTTCTCGTCGATTCTTTTCCTCGCCCTGCAATGGGGTCAGAAAAGTTAATTCAACATGGCAACTCGGTTGTTGCAGTATCAACTGTAATGATTGGGTGATCGAAACATCGACATACGCTGTTAGCGTAGTAGGCTGATTCATGGCATCTCGATAATGAATCGCTACTGGATAAACCAATCCCTTTGAAGCCACTGCAAACTGCAGCAATGATGCATGAAAATGGAGTAGATGCGTCCCATCACTCGTCGTACCTTCTGGAAAAATAGCAATACGATCACCCGCTATTAAAATTTCACTGAGAAATTGATTAACTCTTAAAGTGTCATTGCGTTTTTCGCGTGCAACAAAAATTGTACCCGCGTTAGCAGACAATTTTCCAATTATCGGCCAGTCTAGAATTTCTGACTTAGCAACAAAGCGGACGGGATAGATTGCAAGAATCGCAATGACATCAAGCCAAGAAATATGGTTGGCAGCCAATATCACGCGTGCCTGATCATCGCTAGGAAGTGATCCATGATAGTGCAGTTTGATATTAAGAATACGCAGAAAACGTTGCGCCCATTTCTTAGCCATATAACGCTGCGTACGGCGATTTACATGGGGATAAATAAACGACTGTAGTAATCCTGATACAAAGTGAATGATTAAACAGAGAAAGCGGAAAAATTGAAGAAACTTATGAGTCTTAACGTGGCTCGTCATGCAATGGGATAGAACCAATAAAATTGTTATTCAGCCATGAATTAAAGCCTCCACCCGCAATAAGCTTTAATAGGATTCGTACAACAACCTAAAAAATAACGATTATCGTCTAGAAAATACGATTTCCATAAGCTTCAAAGTAGCACTGATCGATAGCTTCACGATCAAATTCATGATTTTGACCACCCCGATAAGCAATTTTGAGTGCCCCTAGAGATTATGCCAGTTGCCCAGTTGCATACCAATCCAAACCATGAGCAATTCCATAAAGCAAACCAGCCCGATACGCATCCCCACAACCCGTTGGATCTACAATCGCTTTGGGTTGGACACTTGGAATCTCGATATGATGCCCGCCCGTGTAGATGACGGAACCTTGAGCGCCTTTAGTCACAATTAACGCTTTAACCAGACTAGCTAATTTTCCCAAGGAATACCCCGTTCGCTCCAATAACAATTCAGCTTCATAATCATTAACAGTCACATAGTCTGCTTTGCTGATGAAATCAACCAACTCATCGCCACTGAACATCGGGAGACCTTGCCCTGGATCAAAAATGAAAGGAATTCCACATTCTTGAAACTCACGTGCATGAGCAATCATTCCATCTCGTCCATCCGGTGCAACAATACCAAGGCTAACATGCTTAGCCTCTTTCACCGAGTTATGATGCGAAAAATTCATTGCGCCAGGATGAAAAGCAGTAATCTGGTTATCATCTAAATCAGTGGTGATAAAAGCTTGTGCAGTAAAAGTATCATCAATCTGGCGAATATGCGTTTTATCAAAGCCCACTTTCTCACAACGATACGCGTACGGTTGAAAATCATCACCCACCGTTGCCATAATGAGGGGATCTTCACCCAGCATTTTAAGATTATAGGCAATATTGGCTGCGCACCCGCCAAACTCACGGCGCATTTCAGGCACTAGGAATGCCACATTGAGAACATGAATTTTTTCCGGAAGAATATGATGTTTAAAGTGATCTTGAAACACCATAATCGTATCGTAGGCAATCGAACCGCAGATGAGGGTACGCATAATTTTCGTAACTCAATAATCGTTATGAAAGGAATAACTCAATGGGCACGTAACTTCGTGCCCATTAAATTGACGATCAATTCAATACTAACTCGCAGGCTTCCAAGTCAAATCCAATTCTCTTGCCGCTTTAACATCATCAAGCTTGCGGAGCGGCATATTGTGGGGTGCACCTTTAACCATATCGGGTTGCTCTTTAATTTCAACTAAAATTTCTTTCATCGCAGCAACAAACGCATCTAATGTTTCCTTTGATTCAGTTTCAGCTGGTTCAATCAGCAAGCACTCTGGAACAAGAATAGGGAAATAAGTGGTTGGGGCATGATAGCCTTTATCTAACAATCGTTTAGCCAGATTCATTGCAGTAACACCCGTTCTATCTTTAATTTCTTTAAGCGTCACAATGAATTCATGACTAGCGCGTCGCGTTGGGTAGGCGATTTCAAATCCTGCTTCGCTCAACCGTGCCATTAAGTAATTTGCGTTCAGTGTTGCAAATTCCGAAATCCGGTGCATTCCATCAAAGCCTAACAAACGCACATAAATATAAGCACGCAGTAACACACCCGCGTTACCCATATGCGCAGACAATCGACCGATCGATTTGGGTAAATCTTTTTCAGTCAACCAGCGATAGTCCCCTTTTTCTGTCTTAGCAACTGTCGGAATCGGTAAATAAGGCAGTAAACGCTCCGCTACACCTACCGGTGCGGCACCAGGCCCACCTCCCCCGTGCGGAGTTGAGAAAGTTTTATGCAAGTTAATATGGATAACATCAAAACCCATATCGCCAGGCTTAACCTTTCCTAATACTGCATTGAGGTTGGCACCATCATAGTAAAGCAAACCACCCGCTTCATGAACGATACGGCTCATTTCAGATACATTCTTTTCAAACACACCCAGTGTAGAAGGGTTAGTCAGCATCAATCCAGCAGTTTGTGGTCCTACTGCCGCTTTTAATGCATCCATATCCACATCACCTTCTTTATCAGTGGCAATTTCAACGACTTTATAGCCACACATAACCGCGGTTGCAGGATTGGTTCCATGTGCAGCATCAGGGATAATAATTTCGGTACGCTGAGTGTCACCGCGCGCTTCATGATAAGCACGGATCATCATCACACCGATCAACTCACCTTGTGCACCTGCCATGGGCGTTAAACTCACCCCCGCCATTCCGGTAACATCTTTGAGTATTTCCTGTAACTCATACATACAAGCCATAAAACCTTGGCCAGTATCTTCAGGTGCTAATGGGTGACGCGCAAGAAACTGCGGTAACATCGCGAGCGAATTGCAAGCTCTCGGGTTATATTTCATCGTGCAAGAGCCCAAAGGATAAAACTCGGTATCAATTGAGAAATTCTTTTGAGACAACCGAGTATAATGGCGTACCGTGTCCATTTCAGACACCTCAGGCAGCAAGGGAGGTGATTTGCGCAGTAAATTTTTGGGGATATTACTTTTTTCAGCTTCAGTAATAGGCGCTTGGGAATAATTACGCCGTCCGGGACGTGAATGTTCAAATATCAGCATGATAAGTTTTTAAGTTGAGTAAATTAATTGAGAGCAGCCAGTGCTGCAGCATAGTTAGGTTCATTCTTAATTTCGGGGACTAATTCAGCATGGACGATTTGATCGTTCTCGTTCAATACGATAACAGCCCGCGCTGTGATTCCTGACAAAGGACCCTCCGCGATAGCAACACCGTAATTACGCATAAATTCCGATCCGCGCATGGTAGATAAAACAACCACTTTATCGAGCCCTTCCGTTTCACAAAAGCGCTTCATCGCAAAAGGTAGATCAGCCGCAATAATGAGTACCACCGTATTGCTCATATTGCTCGCTTGCTGGTTAAATTTACGCGTAGACAATGCACATACTGGTGTATCCAAGCTGGGCACAATGTTCAACACTTTTTTCTTACCCGCAAAGCTAGCTAAAGTCGTGTCTTCGAGATCTTTATTGACCAATGAAAACGCAGGTGCTTTATCGCCTACCTTTGGAAAAACACCTTCGATCTTGACCGGTTTTCCACCCAGTGTAACCATTAGCGTGATGTCCTTATATTAAAAATTACTGATTCATTTTTTAAGAATTTGGCCCAGTACATCGACGTATCGATCCAAGTCCGCTTTGGTTTTGGTCTCAGTAGCACAAACCAGCAGGGTATTACCTTGCCCAGGGTAAAATTCATCGAGACTCAATCCACCCAAGATATGCTGCGCTTTCAGTGCTTGTAAAATTTCAGCTACTGGCCCCGGTAAGGTAATTGCTGCCTCATGGAAAAAAGGTGCACTAAATGTTTTCTTAACACCGGGCAGTTTCTCAAGCTTCTCAACCAGTGATAAGGTATTTGCATGCGATTGCGCTGCGACACGACGTAGTCCATCCGGTCCCAATAACGACATATAAATCGTCGCGGCCGTCACCATCAAGCCTTGGTTGGTACAAATATTTGACGTTGCTTTAGAACGCCGGATATGTTGCTCCCGCGCTTGCAATGTCAGCACGAAGCCAGGCTTATTATCCAAATCAACGGTTCGACCAATGATACGGCCTGGCATTTGACGAACCAGCTCATCCTTACATGTCATGAAACCGAAATAAGGTCCACCGCTAGAAAGTGGAATTCCCAGTGGCTGCCCTTCCCCAACGGCAATATCAGCGCCGCGATCGCCCCATTCTCCTGGAGGCGTCAATAACGCAAGCGACATCGGATTTACCACCGCAATCACCAACGCATTCTTTTGATGCGCCCAATTCGTTAACGCATCAACTTGCTCTAACACACCAAAAAAGTTGGGCTGTGGAATAACCAGCGCTGCAAATTCTTCTTGACCAAATTGTTCGATTTGCTCGACTAAAACTTGCCCCGATTCTTCACAAAAAGGAATTTCTACCACTTCGATTTGCTGATTACTGACGATAGCACGGAGTACTTTCCGGTAGTTCGGATGCGCTGTTTTGGGTATTAAGATTCTACGAGACGTTTTATGCTGACGAACGGCCATCAAAGCCGCTTCAGCCAGTGCCGATGCACCATCATAAAGACTCGCGTTCGAGACATCCATGCCCGTCAGCGAAGCCATCATGGTCTGGAATTCGTAGAGTAATTGCAACGTTCCTTGACTTGCTTCCGCCTGGTATGGCGTATAAGAAGAATAAAACTCTCCCCTTGTTGTAATTTGCCAGACTGCGGCTGGGATATGGTGCTCATAAGCCCCGGCACCAATAAAATTCGAATAAAAACCATCGGCCTGCGCACGTTCGAGCATGAGTCGGGTGATTTCCATTTCGGTAAGACCTGCAGGAACTCGGGTGAGCTTACCCGATTTCAGTGCAGGCGGAATTTCATCAAATAGTTCTTCAATCGAGTTTGCTCCAATCTTGGCGAGCATCTCAGCGATATCTTCTTCAGTATGCGGAATAAAGGGCATGATTAGTTGATCTTATAAAAAAATAAAGTCGTAGCCAGTTGAAAATTGCGATTAATGCGCTTCATTATCAAGCGCGTCTTGGTAGCCTTTGGCATCCAGTAACTTTTCCAAGTCTGCAGCATTGTTCAGTTTGAGTTTAAATAACCAAGCCGTGTAGGGATCTTGATTGATCTTTTCTGGTGCAGACTCGAGTTCTGAATTAGCAGCAACAACCTCACCTGCTAGCGGCGAATAAACATCAGCCGCCGCCTTAACGGATTCAACTACAGCGCATTCTTCTTTTTGGTTTAATTTACGTCCTACCTTAGGAAGTTCCACAAATACCATATCGCCGAGTAACTCCTGCGCATGCTGAGTAATACCGACAGTCACGGTACCATCGCTCTCAGATTTAACCCATTCATGTGAAGTTGTATATTTTAATTGTGAAGGTACGCTCATTTTTTACTCCGGAAAAAAATTAATAATAAAATCAAACTAAGGCTTGGCCATTTCGTACAAACGGATATTTTACGACTTTCGCTGCCAGCTGCTTATCTCTAACAACCACATGCACAGTTTCGCCGATCGCTGTTTGACTGGAAACTCGGGCTAACGCGATCGATTGATTCAATGTCGGTGAAAAACCGCCACTGGTAATTTCGCCCCCAGTTGATCCCGCTGAATCATGTTGCGTAATCACGGGTTGATGGCCACGCAGCACCCCTTTATCGAGGAGTAATAGGCCAACGAGTTGTCGATTGTTAGGTGCATTTAACAGCGCTTGCTTGCCAATGAAATCCCGCTCACTTTTGAGATCCACTGTCCAGGCCAGCCCTGATTCAAGCGGATGGGTCGTTTCATCCATATCTTGGCCATATAGATTCATACCGGCTTCCAGGCGTAACGTATCCCGCGCCCCCAGTCCGGCTGGCGCAACACCCGCAGCATGCAATTTTTTCCAGAAATCAACGGCATCCTGCGCAGGCAAAACGATTTCAAAGCCGTCCTCACCGGTATAACCCGTGCGGGCAATAAAATAGTTCTCAAAAGTTGCAGACTGAAATTGTTTTAAATTTTCCGTCACCGCCTGAGCACCCGGAATCACCTGCCAAACTTTAGCGCGTGCATTCGGTCCTTGAACAGCGATCATCGCGAGATCACGGCGTGGTTTGATTTGAAGCTGTGGCGCGAGACTATCGCGTTGTTGCATAATCCAGGCGATATCTTTATCTGCCGTACCCGCATTCACAACTAAGCGAAACCAGGATTCGGTCAAGAAATAGATGATGAGATCATCGATGATTCCACCTTGCGGTGTCAGCATACAGGTATAAAGCGCTTTCCCAGGTAGCGTTAGCTTATCAACATTATTCGCTACTAGGCGCTTTAAAAAATTGCGTACCTCACTACCTTCAATATCGACGACAAGCATATGCGACACATCGAACATACCTGCATCACGTCTAACTTTATGGTGCTCATCGAGTTGCGAACCATAGTGGAGCGGCATATCCCAGCCACCAAAATCCACCATTTTGGCATTCATATCGCGATGTGCCTGATTAAGCGGGGTCATTTTCAACACGGATTTTCTCCCAAAGATAATAAATGAAGTCTCATTTTAACTGACCTCACCCATCTGTCCTTTTACCTGAGAGTTTTACGGTATAGTGAAGCTGATCCGTGTGCCCCTTCGGTGGCTGAATAATGAATTCAGCACTCTCCAGATTGCCTGTCACAAGCAGTTTTTGAAGTTAATTTGATTCTAACCATACCTGAGCGATTCCGGGGGAGTTACGCCTTCGGCGGCACTAAAATGCGCACTTTCCTGCTTGGAAATTTATATTAGCAGCTTGCTAATATAACATACCTTGGTTTAGGTAATAAAGCATACTGTTACCGATGTGATTCTAGCTAATTTAGTTGCATTGTTTGATGCCTGACATAGGTGCTTACAATTTATAAGACATGTAGCACTTTAATGTGCGCTTATCTCATACTTGATTCAAAACTCAGTGTTTTTCTGTGTAGTTATTCATTCAATTTTTAGACCCAAATTTGCTATGGTAGGATTGCTAAATTGATCTTATTAGTAAAAGGAATACCATGAACAATTCCATTTTAGAATTCATTTGTAACGTAATAAATTGCGTCATTTCGGACGTCTAATTTTAGTTAGGCTGCAACTAACATGATCTCGATCTTCCTAGGCGCCGGTTTCTCTGCTCCAGCGAATGTACCGCTGGCTTCGCAGCTATTCGATGTGAAGCCCGAAGTCGACAGAATATCCCGGGATCGCTTGGTCGACAGAGTCCTGCAGGGCTGGAACAGCCAACAAAGAGCGACCAGTTACTCACCGGAGGAGTACCTTGCGAATCTCGAGCAGGCCGGTGGAAGAGCCTGGTTAGATGCACAGTGGTATGTCGGGCTTGTGATTGCTCTGGCCATGGGTCGTGTCGAGCTGGTCGGCATGAAGCCAACGATTACTCGCCACAACCTCGACCGCACAACGGGCGTCCGAGCACACGAGGCCTTCTGGACGGCAATCTTCCGTAAGACCCAAGATATCAGTGTACTCACAACCAACTACGATATCCTACCGGAGCGCGGCATCCGTCATGTTCCTCGCCCCCGCGTGCCACGCCCAGGCTTTCATTATGGTTTGGGGCCAGAGCTTCTCGCCGGGGGAGGGTATCCTTCATATACACATATTCAGAAGATATCGATTGCCGGGACCGTGCCAATCTACAAACTTCATGGCTCAGTGTCCTGGTCTTATCGAAACCGCGAGCTCGTTCGCTATCATGACTGCCGTCCGGCAATTCGGGGTGACGCAGCTATCGTGGCGCCGGTAACCACCAAGGCTCTACCAGTCTACCTGAGGTCTGTGTGGGACAGCGCCGGAGCGGCGCTCGCCTCCTCACGCACTTGGTTGATTGTCGGCTACAGTCTGCCTCTGTACGATTCACTTGTGCGCGAACTTTTGAAGAACTCCGTGCGGGAGGACCTTGTGGTCCATGTGTTCGACCCAGACCTCAGCGTTGCGGAGCGCTTCCGGGTGTTGCTGCAAGCTTGTAACGTATACTCGCATCCAGGCTTGTCCGAAGGACTCAGTGAGCTTGATGACGTTCTTTGTGGCCCATCACGAGATGCAAAGATCACCCATTAGCTGTTCTGATTCAACAAATAGCAAAGAATTGGGGTCAAGTCTTGTGCTAATACAAACTTAGCTTGAGACATTCATAAAATCTCAATCTTAACCGATCAACCAAATGCCTCAATTGCGATGAGTAAAGTCAGAAACGATTTAACCTAGTTACTCACTGATTTTCTACTCTGCAAAATTACAGCACATCATACCCACTAAAATTTGGGTAACCAAAAAAATTAATAATCCTATCTAACTTATTTTATTCTTGTGGCCATGCAGCATTTCATCAACAACCGAGCTGCTAGCTTGACACCCCTCAGAAAGTAGTTCTCCGTCAAAA
>SSFW01000057.1 GCA_008015595.1 Nitrosomonas sp.
ATTATACTGCTGGTGAAGAAATTCTTAGGTATCAAGATCATACCAACAGTGTTTTCTTTATCTTAAAGGGAATAATTCGAATCCATTATTATTCTCTGTCCGGGGATGAGGTTATTTTATGCGATCTCCCCGAGGGAGAGATGTTTGGGGAATTAACCGCCATTGACGGATTGGCG
This sequence comes from Nitrosomonas sp., assembly GCA_008015595.1. Taxonomy (GTDB): domain Bacteria; phylum Pseudomonadota; class Gammaproteobacteria; order Burkholderiales; family Nitrosomonadaceae; genus Nitrosomonas. Next base: position 177 of record SSFW01000057.1, read on the forward strand.
CGGTCTGCAACAGCAGTCGCATTAAAAGATTCGCTGCTGGCTTCTTTACCCAGCAGCGCTTTTCTCGAGCTAGTCCATACTTATCCTGAGTTTTGTACGGCTATCTTAAAGCGATTGGTTGGTCAGGTACGGCGCTTGACTGAGCGGGTGTTTGATTTTAGTACTTTGGCTGTTCGGAACCGCATACATGCAGAATTACTGCGATTGACCCATAAAAACAAAGTGTCGGAAAACTTGGCGATCATTTCGCCGGCACCAACCCATGAGGAATTAGCTAATTATGTAAGTACTCGGCGTGAGGAAGTTTCACGCGAGATATCTGTCCTTGCACGTCAAGGTATCATCGAGTGTAGAGGACGGGCATGGCATATCTTGGATGTAGCTAAGTTAGCGCATATGGTCAAAGATGTTCGTGGTTCATTCGATACCGGGAAAGTCTGATTCACTATGTAAAAGAACTGTTCCACGATTCGTGTTTTTAGGGTGTGGGGCGCGATAGTTTAAGCAATAAGCCATTTGTATCATCGGTGAGTAGATAAATAGCACCATCAGGCCCTTCTGCGACATCGCGAATACGCGCTTGGTTCATGAGCAATTTTTCTTCACTGATCACCTGGTTGCTGTTAACCACTAAACGGACCAGATGCCGTCCTACCAGCGAGCCAATGAATAAATTACCTTTCCATTCTGGGAACAAATTACCACGGTAAAACATCATCCCAGAAGGGGCAATGGACGGGTTCCAATAGTAAATCGGCTCTTCGAAGCCCTGTTCAGCATGTTCATCTTTGATCGGCTCCATAGAATAATGCATACCATAACTTGCTAAAGGCCAGCCGTAATTTTTACCTGGGAGTGGAATATTGATTTCGTCACCGCCTCGTGGGCCATGTTCGTGAATCCATAATACCCCCGTTCCGGGGTGGATGGCTGCGCCTTGAATATGGCGGTGACCGTAGGACCAGATTTCGGGTTTGGCCACTGAGTGTTTGGCAAAGGGATTATCAGTAGGCACGCTACCATCTTTGCGGATACGGATGAGTTTGCCAATATGGTTGTCGAGATGCTGCGCTTGATCCATATACGTAAAACGGTCTCCTAGAGTGACAAATAGGTTGCCATTGGGTGCAACGACCAGTCGTGACCCAAAGTGTTTGGTACCCTCGGTTTTCGGCAATTGCCTGAAGATGACCTGCACATTCTTCAGTTGATTGCCGACCAATTTGGCACGAGCAACGGCGGTGCCAGCCACATTGCCTTGTTGTTCCGCATAGGAGAAATAGAGTTGCTGGTTGCGCGCAAAATCGGGGTCAAGTGCGATACCTAATAACCCTCCTTGGTCACGGGCAAGTAAATTGGGTAATCCTGAAATGGTTGGCTCCGAGGGGCTGCCGTCTGCCATGACGATACGCAACCGACCGGCGCGTTCAGTGATCATAATACGTCCATCCGGTAGAAAAGCCATACTCCAGGGGTGGTCGAGCCCACTGGTTAACACTTCAACAGTAAATGGAACCTTGGGCTGTTCCGCATGAATAAATGTTGCAAAGAACAAACTGCTGATGGCAGCTAGAATGAGGTATTTAATGATATGAAACGATCTCGGCATGCTGTTTTCCCCCTTTCGTTAGCAACCATCTGGAATCTGGAAGTTTTAAGTGTATTAACAGATCTCTTTTTAGTCCATGGGTTTTTGCAAGAAGGATTCCGAAGCATATCCCTAGCGCTTGCTAGTTTGCGGTGATGACTAGATTTCAGAAGGACTAAGTCCACCTTCTTGTGCAATACGCACTAGGTCCAGCAGATTGTGGGCGCCCGTTTTGTGCAGAATGTGCGAGCGGTGGATTTCTACGGTCCTGAAACTAATATGCAGGTGTTGAGCAATTTCTTTATTGGAATAACCTTGAACAACGAGTGTCATGATTTCCTGCTCACGCTCGGTTAGGGTTGCGATGCGCGAAAGGATTGCTTGGTGATGCTCAGCGACATGCTGGGTTTTGTATGCCTCCAGAAAAGCTGACCGAATGCTCGCAAGCAGCTTAACTCGGGTAACCGGTTTCGTTAGAAAGTCGATAGCACCTGCTTTGATGGCCTTGACGCTTTGGGGTATATCACCGTATCCCGTCAGGAAAATGATAGGCAACTTACTCTGCCGCTGTTTGAGTTCTTCATGAAGTTGCATGCCATCTTTTCCAGGCATACAGATATCTAATAAAATGCAGCCGATAAAATCAGGGTGGTAGGCACTTAAAAATGCATCAGCGCTCGCAAAGGATTGTACATGGATTTCTTCGTGTTCGAGTAATAGCGTAATCGCTTCGCGCACCGTGGCATCATCATCAATAATAAAAACGGTGGGTGGATGCGTAATCACGCGGCAAAAGGGAGGGTAAAGTTAAGCCTTGCACCTGTCGGTGTATGGGGATCAACCCAGAGTTGACCGCCATTGGCTTCGATCAGTGCGCGGCTAATAGACAAACCCATACCGATACCAGTTGGTTTAGTGGTAAAGAATGGATCAAAGATTTGATGCCTAATTTTGGGATCGATCCCGGGACCTTTATCCTCGATGGTTACTAATGCATACTTCTCTTTGGCCATTGTTTTGACTGATATGGTAATTTCTGAAGTGGCAACATTTGTAGAATTCATTGCTTCTACTGCGTTCCTTAATAAGTTAACCACGACTTTCTTGATTTGGACACGATTGGCTAAAACGGCAGGAAGATTGAGTTCGAACTGCAGGATTTGCTGAAAATCACTAAACCCATCGCTGCGCACCGTGCGCAGCGCATCGAGAATAACTTGATTGAGATCCAGTCGTTCAATATGAGCATCGGTTTTTTGTAAAGATGCAATCAATTCACGCAGTGTATCACCCGCCCGCTGGCTTTGAATGACGCAATTGTGGAGTGATTGCTTGATTTTGTCCAGATTAGCCGGGTTATTTTCTAATGTAATCAGGGCTAATTCACTATAAGCAGAGATTACCGTAAGCGGTTGGTTAAGCTCATGGGCAATCGCAGAAGCGGTTTGGATTGCGACTTGCTGTTTAAATAGTGATTCTACTTCAGCACGATAGCTTTGCAGCTCTTTTTCCAGCAATTTTTGCTGCGTGATATCTTGTACGATGCCAATGAGACGATTCGCTACCCCTTCATAGAAATGTACTTTCCCAATGGAGTGAATCCATCGTTCTAAACCGTTTGTCGAATGGATGACTCGTACGTCGATATTGAATTCACCGTCACCACTTGGGTTCGTTGCTTTTTCTAAAGCGATTTGATATGAGGTGCGGTCTTTCGGATGAATAGCCGCATAAAAGGCGTCGTATGGAGAAATTTTGCTAGCTTTTCCCCCCCAGAGTTCGCGCATACGCTCATCTTGATAAATAATCTGTTGTTGTAGATCCAGATCAAAAATACCAAGTCCTGCCGCTTGCTTGGCCAGAAACAATCGCTCTTCGCTTTCTTGCAAATTATGCTCAGCTTGGTGTTGCGAGTTAGTTGCATGGAGAGTGAGAAGAATAAACCGCTGATGATCGATTTCAATTGATTTTGGGAAGATATCTATCAGTAACGCCTGCTTGTTTTGTTTTATTAGCTTAGTACGACTACTTTCTAAGGATCGATTCCCTAATGGTTTTAAAGCAGTTCTTTGGCTATAAAGGTGAATTGTATCGTACCAGCCAGGTATCAGTTGATCGATTGATTTCCCTTGGAGTTGATTATGTGTGTAGCCTGTTATGTTTTCAGCAGCTCGATTGGTCTGTTGGATAATTCCATGATTATCGATGAGCAGTAATGGATCGGAGAAAGCATCCAGCAATGAGGAAAAACTAAGGTTAGCAATAGAATCCATCATTATTCTTTCATGTTTTGATTTGAAAGTTGTTATGGAAGGCAGCGAATCGTGTCGATGCAAACTCCAATATAGGGAAAGTTTAACCCTAAGTGATGCTACGTATTTATATCATGCTCTGTTTTCGCTATATTGAAAACAATAGAGATTAGTATTTAAAAAGAGAGGATAGTGAATGTCAATTGGAGAGATTTGTAATCGCAAAGTAGTGGTGATGCAACGTGAGGAAACAATTGCGGAAGCCGCTAAATTGATGCGTGATCAGCATGTGGGGAGTGTTTTGATCGTTGATGAGCAAGATGGGAAACGTGTTCCCGTTGGTATTGTGACTGACCGTGATTTAGTGGTTGAAGTAATTGCACCAGAACTCGATGCAGATGCAATTACGGTTGGAGATATCATGATGACCGGGTTTGCGGTGGTCAAGGAAGAGACTGGGGTTTTTGAAGCAATTCAATATATGCGGACAAAAGGGATACGCCGCTTACCGGTAGTGGATGCAGAAGAGAGGTTAATTGGCATCGTGACGTTGGATGATTTGCTAATTTTATTGGCAGAGGAATTGGATGCGCTTGCCAAATTGGTTGCACGTGAGCAGCAAAATGAAGTGGTCGTTCGGCGTTGAGAAGACGGACTGTAGCAGCTAGCTCTGTTGCTGTACAAACCATTCTTGGATCTCTTTAAGCCAAAGCGCCAATATCAAATCATAAAAGTAGCAGTGTTGCTAGCCCTAGAAAGATGAAGAATCCTCCGCTGTCGGTAACAGCAGTAATTAAAACGCTGGAACCGATTGCAGGGTCACGGCCTAATTTTTTGCGAGTCAGCGGAATGATGACGCCGACTAGTGCCGCGAGTAAAAGATTCAATATCATCGCCAGCGCCATAACGAGACCAAGGGAGGCATTTTGATAAATCAGAAACGTAAATAAACCGACGATTCCTCCCCACAGAAAACCATTTACCAAGCTGACTCCAATTTCTTTGGTGATGAGTTTGACAGTATTTTCAGTACTGACTTGACCTAGCGCTAATGCACGCACGATCATCGTGATGGTTTGATTACCGGAGTTCCCTCCAACGCCAGCCACAATCGGCATTAAGGCGGCTAATGCGACTAGTTTTTCGATTGAATCTTCAAATAAGCCGATGACGCGCGATGCAATAAATGCAGTAACCAAATTAATTGCGAGCCACGCCCATCGATTACGCACACTTTTCCAAATGGGGGCAAATAAATCCTCTTGCTCGCTCAATCCCGCAAGATTGCGCGCTTCACTCTCTGCTTTATTTCGAATGAAATCGATCACAGCATTAACAGTAACACGGCCCAACAGTTTTCCATCTGCGTCGACGACGGAAGCCGAAACCAAATCATAGCGTTCAAATGCTTGCGTGGCTTGCTGCGCATTATCATGGGGGTGAAATTTTACACCTTCTTTAGTCATGACATTACTGACCATCGTTTCGGGATCATTGACTAACAATTGATTGAGCATGAGAACGCCCTGTAGCAATTCATTCCGATCGACGACGAATAACTGATCGGTATGATCGGGTAATTCACCGAGAAAGCGTAGGTAACGTAACACGACTTCTAATCGAACATCTTCACGGATCGTGATGATATCGAAATCCATGAGTGCTCCAACAGAATCTTCTGGATAGGACATCGCTGCACGGAGTTGCTCACGTTCTTCCTGAGGGAGTGCGCGATAAACATCCTCAATGACGTCATCCGGTAAATTGGGTGCGATATCGGCAATTTCGTCGGCGTCTAATTGCTCGGCGGCCGCAACCAATTCGTTGCTTCCCATATCAGCAATTAGCGTTTCTCTTACGGCATCGGATACTTCGAGGAGTACTTCGCCATCATTCTCGACTTTAACAAATTTCCAAAGGAATAACCGATCTTCCAGTGGCAGGCTTTCTAAAATATAAGCGATATCAGCAGGATGCAGTGTATCGATTAATTTTTGTAGGCTTGCCAGGTTTTGTTTCTGCGTGACCGACTCAATCAATTCTTGGCGTGGAGAGTCTTGCATTTGCACCAAGCCTTCGACCAGTCGGTACTTACGCAGTAAGTTGATGACGCGCTCAAGCTTGTTTTGTAGCTCTATATTGTCAAAATTATCCATCATCTCATGCCATGCCTATTGAAGAAGTTGCTACTCCTGATTGAGTGGATTGGATGATTAAAAAGTTGCTTAGCCTGAAATTCTCTAATTTAACATGTTGCATCGTATCGAAGATAAGATTAGAAGATAACAAAATCAAGGCTATTCAATTGTGTGGAAAAAGAGTATTAAGTAATTTTTTAGGGGATCTGAGAAGAAGGCATACGTTTTAAGATGATATCCGTTTTTTTTAACAGTTTTTTTGCAGTGCGATTACGATCATAAAAACGTGGATTAGGGACCATGGATGCAAGGAAGGCAGCCTGTCTGGGAGTTAATGCCGAAGCCTTAACCCCAAAATAATGCTGGGAAGCTGCTTCAGCACCAAATACATTTTCACCCCATTCGATCATATTCAAATAAATTTCTAAGATGCGCCTCTTGGCCATTACTTTTTCTAACATGTAAGTAATGACCGCTTCTTGTAGCTTACGCCAAGGTGTTTTCTGATCAGAAAGAAACAAATTCTTTGCAAGCTGCTGACTGATAGTTGAACCGCCAACCACCCACCGACCTTCTTGCCAGTTTTTTTCTAAGGCGTTTTGCATTGCCTTGAAGTCAAAACCCGCATGATTCAAAAATTGACTATCTTCGGCCGCAATAATTGCGCGCTTGAGATGGGGAGAAATTTTTTCATAATCAACCCATTGGTAATGAAATTTCACATGGGGTTGGTTTTGGCGTGCTATTTCCCATCGAATCTGCATAAAAGCGCTGGACGAAGGATTATACTGGTTCCAGTAGAGGATGTGCAGCAGAAACCACGCTTGGAGCAATAATAAAAGACTAAAAAGTAGGAGTAACAACCATCCTACCCATCGCAGCAATGATTTGATCATTTAGTTACGGCGGTATTTGGTGGATCAGCGACTATAGGTAGGTAGATAAGCGAATCAGTTTAATGAGATCGATACGTATTAGGAATTTTTAAGCATACGTATCACTGTTGTTGTTTCAGGTCTTATGCCTCGCCATAAATAAAACGATTCTGCAGCTTGCTCAACGAGCATTCCAATTCCATCAACTAAGTGGTTGACACCACTACACTGTGCAAATTGCAGAAATGGGGTTAATTGTTTTCCATACATCATGTCGTAAGCTAAGGTTTGTGCTGCAAAAACATTGGGTGTTAAAGGAGGTAGCTCATTGGCGATACTGGCTGATGTTGCATTGATGATAATATCAAATTTTTCTTGAATCAGTTCTGGGTAGGAAGTCGATCGAATATTACCAAAGCCAGCAAACTGCTGTTGCAGCTCAATTGCTTTATCAAGGGTTCGGTTTGCAATGGTGAGTCGATTGGGACTAAGCTTGAGGAGTGGTAGGATAACACCCCGAGCTGCTCCTCCTGCCCCCATTAACAAAATATTTTTGTTCCTAATCGAAACACCTTGGTTGACTTCGATATCACGTACTAACCCAGCACCATCGGTGTTATCGCCAAGAATTTCACTATTATTACAAAATTGAAGGGTATTAACAGCTTGAGCGGATTGAGCCCGCTCAGTGAGTTGTGATGCTAGCCTAAAGGCTTCTATTTTAAAGGGTAATGTGACATTGAGTCCTTTGCCACCTTGATTTTGGAATGATCGAACAGTATGCACAAATTGATCCAACGGGGAAAGGATCGCTTCGTAGCTCATATCTTGTTGCGTTTGTCGGGCAAACTCGCGATGAATAAGTGGAGATTTACTATGGTGGATGGGGTTGCCAATTACAGCATATCGATCAGTCATGGTCTAAGTAGAGACTCAAAGTAATATCGATTGGCTAATTGGTTACCATTGCAGAAATTTACTCACTATGTAACTTATCGGAACGCGCAAACACCCAGGTACGGGTTATATGCAGGATATCGGTATCACGGCTGATCTCCGGTGGAAAAGCTGAAAAACCATTTTGTGCCGCGATCCGGACAATTCGAATTGCTGCTTCATCAAGAATCTTGAAGCCCGATGAACGATCGATTCCAATGGATTCAAGACTTCCGTCAGAGCGAATACCGACGGTTAACTGTAAACTTCCATAAAGCTTCTCTTTTTTGGCAGCCTCTGGGTAATTTAGATTTCCGATACGCTCAACTTTCATACGCCAATCTTCAACGTAACGTGCAAATCGGTACTCGCGGGTACGCGCGCCAATGAATTTGCGCTTAGGCCGCTTTTGGTATTCTTCATGCTCTTTCGCGATTTGAGCTTCTAGGCGTGCAATTTCAAGGCTGCGCTGTAGTAAATCGGTACTATCCAGCTGTATTGGTTGCTTTGCTTCAGTTTGAGTTTGCGAGAGTGTGGTTTGGGGAATTTGTGGTTTACTCTTTGCAGCAGTCATGAGTCGTTTAACTTCTGCTTCTAGCTGCTTTGTTTTCTGAGTTGCTTCATGAAGATTAATAGACGGTTTTGATTGGGGAAGAACTGGAAACGGTGTTTTGGCGCGTTGATTTTCATCAACATTGCCTCCCCCATCTAAATTGCTTTGTGCGAGCACTTTTGCTTCAGTTGGTTTTTGATCAGACTTGCTGTTGACAAGAATGACTTCCAATGACTTGGCAATATTATTGAAGGGAGGATCAGGTAGCTTAAAATTAATACCCATTAAAATAAAGATATGTATGGCCATCGAAATCGCAATGGCGACATACAAGCGGTTTGTTTGATCCTCAAACCAAGGACTCGATATCTGAAGTGTGCGATCTATCATTATCAAATAAACAGGCGGGTAAATATAACCTTTGAATCGTACTAATATTGCTTAGTTAGTGCATATGCTATTTTGACCGTGAGCTCCAGCATGATACTTGAAAATATTTAGTGCAGATAGACAAAATCTATACCATTTTCTTGCTATTTACAAAATACTAAGCATGATCGTTTATCTTACTGATAAATCGTGCATTTAACGTGCGTTCCAGTAGGTCGATATGTGAAATTTCAACCAGCACCGCTGTACCAGGTTCTAAATTGGGGAGTGTTGATATTCGGGTGACTAATGGCAAATGATCGAATTTGACAAAATTTTCTCTAATAACCTGACCTTCAATTTGCTGGATTTTTTCTTGAATCAACCAACGAAGGCACCAGTAGCGTTCCATTGCGCGTTGAAATTCACTATAAATCGTATAAATTTGTTCAAAATTATGCATGGAGGCCATCAGTTCATGGCTCGTTTTGGTATAAGGAGGAGGGGCTCCGGTCAGTAAGGCGATGAGTTGTCGCTGATTGATTAGATCAACATAGCGTCGCATGGGTGAGCTACTCCACGCGTATTGTGAAACACCTAAGCCTTGATGAGGGGCTGGAGAAAGGCTCATTCTGACTTTTCCACCGCTTTGATTGCGATAAATTGCAGCAACACCCTCTTCGGCGAGTTGCTTACCCCATTCGGTGTTAGTATAAATCATCAATTCAGAAACAACTTTATCGATAGGAGAGCCACGGCGTCTTTCTTGGATTGTGACTCGTTCGCCGTCGATCAAGAAGCTATAATCAATTTTTTCATTGTTAATATCATTTTCCTTGCCCCGCAGCGCTTCCATTTTTTTAGCAAAATTCCAGAGTAACTCGAGTTCTTTAGCAAAAGGATAATCAAGGATTTTTCGTCTTAGTGTTTCTTCATTGAATAGCTGTTCTAAAGAATCGTGACGAAGATTCGCATCAACCTGAATCATTTCTATTTTGCTTTGCTTGGTCATCACGGTGAAATCATCAGAAACATCGAGATATAGCGATAATGCAGGGCTATAACCTGATTCTACCAAGGTAAAATGTTGAATCACCTCATCAGGCAGCATCGTGATTTTCTTCCCTGGCAAATAAACCGTAGAAAGCCGCTTTGCAGCAGCTTGATCGAGCTGAGATCCAGGTAATATTCCTAATGCAGGGGCCGCAATGTGGATACCAATTCTAAAGCTTCCCAGCGACAGTGGTTGAACTGAGAATGCATCGTCAATTTCTGTGGTCGTAGCGTCATCAATGCTAAATGCTTTGACTTCACTCGCAGTTGTGAGATTTTCTAGGTGATCGAGCGTAGGATCGTTTTGTATTGCATCGAATGCAATGCCATCGGGAAAATACTCACGTACAAATTGATTAAAATGATAATCATGAGAAGAAGGGATTGCTCCACATTTTTCCAGCAATTTGATGGGGCTGAGTTTAGTAGTTTGGGCTGCAGCTTCGAGCGCTTTCCATTCAATCGTATTTTTATCGGGCGCATAGAGCAGGGCATCTAACTGCTTCTGGAATGCTTCAGGAAGGATGAATTGATTGAGCTGCTGCATGTAATGCGCTTGCTTTTCTTGATCTAAGCGTTTTTTTTCCTGACTGGCTAGCGCGGCCTTGAGCGCTTCCGGAGGCGCTGCTTTATATCGACCCTGTCCTTTTTTGTAGAAATAAATCGGCGCATTATTTAACGAGATCATAATGGCAGCAATTTCTACCGCACTAGGGAGATGGCCAAAATATTCGGTGGCAAGGGTTTTGCTCGTGAATTCTGTGTTTTGATTACAACATTCCCAAAGGAAATTTATTTCCAGATCTTTGGCAATATTCTGTGCTTGATACATGAATTCGTACACAGGTGGTACATCAAATTGAAGCAAGACAGCGGAAATTTTAATTTTTGAGCGTTTACCGTGAGTTGCTTCAACTTGTAAAGAATTAGCGCTTTCAGCTAGAATCGTGCCAACTTTAAACGTACCTGCTTCTTCATAAAACACATTCACTGATGGGACCTTTCAGAAAAGCGATAAAAAAATTGAAAACAAGTCAATCATAGCTTAATGTTGCGATATTTTTCTGAAAGTTTTGATAAAGTCTTTTCAATATTTTATTAATGCAGAAATGCAGCATGATTTATCACTGGTACACAAGCAGTCTAAGCTTTCTTGAGAAAAAATTATATTGATGTTCTGTTGCCATCAATTTATAGGGGGGGTGCAAAATTCGATAGGTTGCTGATTTTAATAAGTAGAGAGCGAGTGATTTTCGCCACAACTGCGTAACGATTTAAATATACATAATGCGTCTCAAAGTGGATAGTTTTTTGCTACAAATCGAATATTTCTAATTTGTTGCTAACAGTTATCGATTAAAGGATAATAGCGTGCTACCAAAATTTGAATAACAAATGAAGTCTATAATAGCAAGTGAGTATTTAAGGACATAAAATATTATGAAAGAAGGGATTCATCCAAATTATCAAGATATACTAGTGACATGTAGTTGTGGCAATTCATTTACTACGCGTTCTACATTGTGTAAAGCATTGCATGTTGAAGTATGCTCAGCCTGCCACCCTTTTTATACTGGAAAACAGAAAATTCTTGATACTGCGGGAAGGGTAGAGAAATTTAATCGTAAGTATGCAAAATAGATTGTATTAATTATTAAATGAGCGGTAGTGGGTATTTTTAATTAAATGGCTCGATTGTAGTTTCTTGTTATTTCGTGATGTTTAGTCTTGTTTTTTATCAATAGGTAAATCACTCAAAAGTTTTTCTAAACGATAAGCAGCAGTTTCAATTTTATCGATTAGCTGAGAATTCTTCTGTGAAACATCTGCTAATTGTTTTTTTAGTTGAGTATTTTCTGTACAAACCTTCTTGTATAACTTAATTAGGTGATCAACATCAGCTTCAGTTGATATTGATTGCCTATTGATTGGCTCATTTTCCATTGGGAAGAAATATAATTTTAGAATAGTCTCTGGTCAATTAGCTAACCGTTATAGCCATTCCATCAATTTATTGGTTAGACCCCAAGAAATCTTTGCGCGATACACAACGCATCCCCTGATTTAAGGACATTGAATATTAATAAGATATTCAATTTTACTATAGCGCTAACAATATTAATAACAGAGAGAATCTTTAGCCAAATACTTAAGCTATGCGATGACTAATTATTAGTTGAATTTTTCTGAAGTTCAAAGCTTTTTCGAATGATTCTACTTAAGAAAGTCTTGAATAGAACGCAGCTGTAAGCTGGCTGCATAGATAAGCCTAACTTGTTATTTTTATAACGTAATTTTTTATCAAGAGGGAAAAATGGTTGCGGGGGCTCGCTCTAACCTTGCACTTGGTAATAATGTTTCCTTTTGCAAGGACAAAATGGTTGCGGGAGTGCACAACCATCTTAACCTGCTATTTTCCGCAATTGGCCTTTCAGAACGAAGTATTACCATATAACCTACAGAAAGTAGGAGGTTTTTGCTTTAATTGTGTTCTGACGGCTATTTTTAGATGGTGTGTAAAATGGCAAGCCTTAAGGATAAATTTAATAATGGGAGAAAACCCCTCCCTCCGTTCTCAATTCGCTTAACCAAAGAAGAGCGGCAAAAACTAGATCAGCTGGCCCAGGGCACTTCTCTGGCCGAA
>SSFW01000018.1 GCA_008015595.1 Nitrosomonas sp.
TAAGGTTGTAGCAATGCACAGCCTTGTCGACTCCAGTAATTTTGAAGCGCTAAAATCATTTCTTGAAACGTCAATGGGGTCATAACTGCGTAATGAAGCAAAATATAAACAAATATAAGTTAAGCTACGATATTAAAAAATCGTACACAAATGAATAATTAGCGAGAAATCAGGGATTAACGACTCGAAACTCCCAGTCGACTTTTTTCCACGCATCGATTTCTGCTTGCAACAAGGTTTCCGTTAGTGGGTTTTGCTCAAGCCAGGCTTGTGAGATGATGAGCCTACACTGATATCCTTTGATTTCAACCTTGATTTGTGGGAGCTCAATGTTCATTCGGCTTCGATAAAATAGTGTAGCAAGCCTTAGCGCGATCGATTGAGCCAAATTGATTGGATTTGTTAAAAATTCACTGACTTTGGTCAATGATCCTTGGTGTGAAAGAACCAATTCACTGAGCTGCGCTTGCTCCATATTGGAAAACCCTGGCATGTCAGCATTACCCAGGATATATGCGGAATGTTTGTGATAGCTGGAATGCGCAACTGAAATCCCTACTTCATGTAACCGAGCTGCCCAAGAAAGCAATTGAAGTGCATCTTCTACTTCCTCCTCATCAGAAAAATCTGATAATAGCTGTTTACCCAGTTCGCTCGCCAATAGCTCGATTCGGTTGGCCTGCGCCGTATCAATGAGATAACGCTGCATGAATTGCTTGACCGAAACCTCACGCATATCATCGTTATATGAGCGGCCTAACAGATCATATAGAACCCCTTGCCGCAACGCACCGGTAGTCAAATACATCCGATCGATGCCGAGTTCAGTGAACGCAGCGGACATGATGGCAAGCCCTCCGGCAATGACTGGTGTTCGATCACTGTGGAGTCCTTCCAAATTTACTTTCTTGAGATCACCCACTTTCAAAAGATATTCTCGAAACTGCTCAAGCCCCTTTAAAGTAATTTCTTCCGTACTTAAGCTATCTCCAAACTGATTGAGCATTAAGATACGTCCAAGTGCTCTAGCCGATCCTGAGGAACCATAGGCTTCTTGCCAGTGACGAGAAGAAAAATCGGCTTTAATGCTTTGTATTTCGGTTTGAGCAGCCAATTCAGCACGCTTCATATTGCTTTTAGTCAACTTCCCATCGGAAAAATGATGAAGGCTATGACTGACACAACCCATGTACAGACTTTCTAATTTATAGGGATTCAGTTGATGGCCAATAATGAATTCCGTTGAACCACCACCAATATCGATAACAAGTCGATTATTATCCGAAGCTGGTAATGCATGCGCCACTCCCAAGTAAATTAGGCGGGCTTCTTCGTGACCGGCAATGATTTCAATTGGAAATCCTAAAGCACCTTCAGCTTTTCTTAGAAACATAGCAGCATTCTTGGCAACGCGTAGGGAATTAGTGCCTACAACTCTAACTGCATGGGAAGGAAAACCACGTAACCGCTCTCCAAAACGTTTTAAACAATCCAACGCTCTTTCTTGCGACGCTTCATCGAGTTTTTTATCCGCTGTAATACCGGCTGCCAGACGAATCATTTCTTTTATACTGTCTAATGGATAAAGTTGTTTGTCGACAACACGCGCAACTTGCAAGTGAAAACTATTAGAGCCTAAATCGACAGCGGCTAATGTTGAATATTCACGCATCGCTTAAACTGAATGATCGCTGAAATGCACTATCTTGCGTTAATATTTCTATTCTTCTAACCACGAACTTCTCGCTCAATTTCATCAGCGGTAACGTGGCGAACATCCTTACCTTTAACCATATACACCACATATTCCGACATATTTTTGGCATGATCCCCAATTCGCTCGATGGCTTTTGCAACAAACAAAATTTCTAAGCACGTTGAAATTTTCCGTGGATCTTCCATCATGAACGTAATCAGTTGGCGCAAAATAGCCCGAAACTCCTCGTCAACCTGTTCGTCTTGACGTACGATATGAGCCGCTGCATTCAAATCCAATCTTGCGAAAGAATCTAAAGCCTGATGAAGCATATCGAGTGCAATTTCAGCCACATGCTTTATTTCTACAAAACGGGGCGTATGTGAACGATCTGCTGCATAAATGAGTCTGGCCATACGTGCAATTTTCGCTGCCTCATCTCCGATTCGCTCAAGATCGGTAATCGTTTTGATGACGGTCATGATCATGCGTAAATCACTTGCAGTCGGCTGGCGTCGCGCAATAATCTGACTGCAAATTTCATCAATCGAGACTTCCATCGCATTGACCCGATGATCATTCGCAATCACCTGATCGATTGTGGCTTCGTTACCCCCGATCAATGCTTCGAGCGCTTGCTCAATTTGCTCTTCTACAATCCCGCCCATCTGCAGCACGCGGGTTCTAACTTCCTCGAGATCGGCATCAAATCTTTTCGATATATGTTCTTTGTTGACCATACGCTATCCTTTTTGAGTGATCAGATTCACCAATTGTCGATCACATTGATAACCATTTCATGACAAAATAAAGCACAGCATCAAACCGTAATCGTCTCTACACCATGGTCGGTACCAAGCAGTAATGTATTAGCTGCTTTTCGTGCAAATAAGCCGTTAGTCACTACACCTGTGATCTGATTGAGCGTTGTTTCAAGCTCAACCGGATTAAGAATTTGCAAACCATGCACGTCCAAGATAATGTTCCCATTATCCGTCACAAAACCTTGCCTCAACGCAGGATGGCCTCCTAACAAGGTAATTTCACGTGCGACATAGCTACGCGCCATGGGTATAACTTCGATAGGGAGTGGAAAAGTCCCTAATACATTTACTAACTTGCTCTGATCGGTGATACAAATAAATTTTCTTGCGACGGCTGAAACAATCTTCTCTCTTGTCAAAGCACCTCCGCCCCCCTTAATCATGTGCAGATGTTTGGTAATTTCATCGGCTCCATCGATATAAACAGGCAAATCCGTAACAGTATTCAAGTCAAGCACTTCAATTCCATGATCTTTGAGGCGTTGTGCTGTTACATTTGAGCTAGCAATCGCTCCTTCAATTTTGTGCTTAATTTTTGCTAGTTCATCGATGAAATAATTTGCGGTAGAACCTGTACCTACACCGACAATCGAGCCGACTGGGACATACTGAATTGCAGCAGCGGCAGCAGCCCGTTTTTGTTCATCTTGCGTCATGTTGTTCCTATTTCGAGATCAATAATTAATAGATATGTATATTAGCGATGAGTCTATCGATCATGCTATAGAAATCCTAACTAACTCGTATTGGTTTAAAATGATTAAGTTAGTCGATTAAACTTTATATCATAACTCTATGAACGACAGCCGTGTTGATTTTGTAGTATGAATGTCATTAAACTGCTCCCGGATGAATTAATCAATCAAATCGCGGCGGGTGAAGTCATCGAGCGACCTGCTTCTGTTCTCAAAGAAGTTCTTGAAAATTGTGTAGATGCTGGCGCTACTGAGATCGATATTTATCTGATGCAAGGCGGGCTTAAGTTAATTCGTATTACTGACAATGGAAGCGGTATATCAAAAGAAGATCTTCCTTATGCACTGACTCGCCATGCAACCAGTAAAATCGGTAGCCAAGATGATCTGCAAAACATCGTTAGCTTGGGTTTTCGTGGAGAGGCCCTAGCCAGCATCGCTTCAGTATCGCGCTTGTCCTTAACCAGTTTTCAAGCTGGTAACCATCATGCTTGGGAGATCCAAGTAGAAGGAAATCAAACGATTGCACTGCAGCCTGCAGCAGGATCATTAGGCACTTCACTGGAAGTTCGCGATTTATTTTTCAATATCCCAGCTCGGCGAAAATTTTTAAAATCCGAATCAACTGAATTCGCCCATTGTGAAGCGATTTTTCAGCGCATTGCTTTGTCCAATCCAACTATCACCTTCAATCTATACCATAATGGAAAATTGCGAAGCCACTTGGCAAGCGCAGATTTTCCAGAACGCATTAAGCAGTTGCTAGGTCAGGAATTTAGGGAAACTGCACTCTTCATTACTGAGAAAGCTGCAGATATTCAGCTTCAAGGGTTGATATCTAGACCGGCTTTCTCACGGACTACCCGTGAAATACAGTATTTTTTTGTAAATGGTCGTTTTGTCAAAGACAAGCTAGTGAATCATGCCATCCGTGAAGCTTATCGTGATGTGCTTCATCTAGATCGTCATCCAGCGTATGTGATATATCTTCATATCAATCCAGATAATGTTGATGTCAATGTCCACCCCACTAAGATTGAAGTACGTTTTCGCGATTCACGTGCGGTGCATCAGTTTATTTTTCACGCTATCCATAAAGCGCTGGCTAATGGTCACACCGAGTCGAGCGAAGCGAATTTGTCTGACTCCACACATCATATTGGTGCCGTTACACGCAACATTAAAAAAGTACCACTAACCTATAGTCAGAACCGGCAAGTCAATTTGCCACTGCAATCTGCTGCACAACCCTCCGTATTCTACCAAACACTATTTGGTGAAAAATCGCATGAAATTATTGCAGCACCTGATCTAACCATACAATCAGAGTCTCATGCATCAAATTTCTTAGGATATGCGTTAGGGCAGCTGTTGGGTATCTACATTTTAGCCCAGAGTGCTCAAGGCTTGATTATTGTTGACATGCATGCTGCGCATGAAAGAATTGTTTATGAAAAACTTAAACAAGCACTTGATCAACAAGCGTTACCGACACAATCTTTACTGATACCCCATTTATTGCAAGCCGATGCGCTCGACATTACGACTGTCGAAGAAAATGCACTGCTATTAAATCAACTCGGATTTGAGATTTCTGTAACTTCTCCCACTACGCTAGCCATCCGTACCATACCTTCTATCTTAAAAAACGCTGATATTTCAAAATTAATTAGCGAGCTATTAGAGGATATCCGCTCATATGGTTCTAGCCAATTATTAACAGGTAATCGCAATGAAATACTAGCAACCATGGCCTGCCATAGTGCAATTAGAGCCAATGAGCTACTAACTATAGAAGAAATGAACGTACTTTTGCGTGAGATGGAAAAAACTGAACGTTCCGATCAATGCAATCACGGAAGGCCAACCTGGCTCGCTTTAAGCCTAGAACAGATTGATAAACTATTCATGCGTGGCAATTAATAGTTGTTCTATAACCCCACCCTTATAGGCCAGGCTATAGAACAATTCCCCCTCTTAGTAACTCGATTTTTCCTCTACCGATCTTGCCTTACCGCCACCTTCTTGGGCATCTGCTGGAATTTGATGGAAAGGTTGAATCGTTTTTCCATACTCTTCAGGATTAGGCGTCTCTGGTGCTGATGGTTTACCACAAGCTACTAATACTGCACATGTCAAGATTGTGAAAAAGCATTTAATTTTCATAAAAAAACCCCTTTAGCTCACTCGCTAGTAATTGATGTTGTTATAAGAAACTACCAGTCAATAGTAGCCATAAATTTTTTGTGAAACATTGATCTTAATCAAATTTCAAAGAGAAACTTGGCATTCTCAATAAAAATAAAGGAGATTTACACGGTTGCAACCTAGGCTAACTAGTCTTCCCTGAAAAAGGCACTCGATAATTGCCAAGAAGTCGATCCGGTTAGTTGGGCACTAAAGAGATCAAGTTAAGGAGTTATTTTCTGTA
>SSFW01000132.1 GCA_008015595.1 Nitrosomonas sp.
TGGGGATTGATCGCACCAACGTCCAGAAAAACAAACTCGTCGTCGGCAATGCCATACTGGGCGCGCAAAGATTTACGCGCGGCGCGCCTATCTATGGCCTTGAAGGGCTCGAGGTCGATGCCGTTGTTGATAACGATGCATTTTTCCGGTTGAACCCCCAGCCGTGAAATGCTGTAACTCCTTACGTTTTCAGATACCGCAACAAACCTATTTGTCATCACCGCAGCCTCCGCGAACTCGCGACGCTGTTCGTCACTAAACCACATATAGATGTTATGAATAATCTGAACAAAAGGGATTGATTTCTGCCGACAAGCAGTAACTCCGTGAATTGAGTAATGGGCAAAAACCAACTTGGGTTGCAATTGATCGACCAACGCACCGTACGCTTCGCTTGAGTATTCTCGAAAGATGACTGTCTGTCCAAGGTCACGAGCACGTTTGACCGCTTCACCCCTATTTCCGAGCACTAAAAGTGCGACGCGATAACCGGCTTTCCTGAGCGTTTCATTGAGATCAAGAACGACATTCTCAAGGCCTCCGGCCTCGAAATTGTCAACTTGTACCAAGATGTCGCAGGGCGACAAACCGTCTTGACCATCGTCAGCGACCACGTCCTGCTGAGAAGTGTTAACACTCGCGATTGGCGCAAGAGGTAATCGCGCTGAAGATAATGTACGCCAGACCCGCCTCGCTATCCGTCCCAGCGAGGACTGCGGCGGAAGTAGCTGGCGCAGTGCCCCCATCAGTGGTAGTTGTCTACCATCCCCCTCACTAGGCGTAAAAAATGCGTGAATTTCCGATGCGCCTGTGAGCCTTATTTCTTTCAAACGCTCATAGACTGCGAAATTCTGCTTAGCCATTGCGAGACGCTCTTCTTCATTAGGCAAGCAGCCAGCCAGAAAATCGTCCAAACGCACGGACCGCATACCCAATGACTTGAAGTCGCCCACGTCTTCACTATCAATGATGGGGACGATTCCCATAGCGAGATATTCGACGAGTTTAGTGGGGCATGCGACCCGGTTTACGATGATGTCTTCTCGGAGGATAAATCCATAGTGACATTCAGGATAAAGAGTCATCAACTCAACATGTGTCTTTGCCTCTACCACCACTGCGGCCGCTACCGAAGGAGGCAACATGTCCCGCACTAACTGCGGTTCTGGGCAATAGAACCGATGACTGCAGCGCTCAGCTGTCCTGCTGATAGCATCAATCATCTTTGGCACCTGTTGCCACTTATGCACCCCCCCTGCGTACACGACGATTGGCTTTCCGTTGAGCAACGGGCGCGTTGCAAGCGTCGGCGTGAAATCCGGGAACATGGGAAAAGAGACAACATATGCCTTCAGCAAATCACGAAACTTCTGTTGCAGGTATTGCCTCATTGCGTCAGTGACGACAATTACGATTCCAGCCTTTCTTACCGCAAGTCGTTCCTCTTGTTCGTAGAGGACAGCGCTAAAAAAGTCGCTGTGCATCCGGAACTCTTCAGGAACTACTCCGTGGATATCCACTGCTTTGCGAATGAAGGGGAGATGCAACAATCGACCGAAACGATTGTCATGCATTCGCAGCACACTATGAAAATAGATTTTTCGACTACGAATAACAGCCAGTAGCGCTAGAATGCGTACGAGTAATCTGCGCTTCTTCGTGCCAATAATCCTCAGTACAAGTACTTTAGGTTCCGGGCGGTCGAACCAAATGTTGCGCCCTCTCAGTTCGTCGCTTTCAACATAAACGCGCCAGCGATCGGTGAATAGGCGGTCAACGATCTGTATTCTTTGGAAATAGCCGTCGCTTTGACGTTCTGGGTAAAAGTAACCACCAAAGAAAACAATTCCGTCGAACTGCAAGATAAAATTCAGCCCTCTATTCAAGATCCAGAGAAACTTTCCAAACCTTGTCGTCGGCCTCGGCGCAAATATCGGTGCGGCCGCGAAGGGAAGGGGGAGCTCATTGCGCTCGGTATTATCAGGCTGCGCGACTGCTGTGAGGAAAGCGTGGATGGCGAAGTTGCAGTCAACCCGATCGTGGATTCCCGATGCAACCCGTTCCAAGTCGGACATTAAAGAATCGTCTATGATCGAACCGACGTTTTCCTGCCCCCACAGGCGCTGCGTACGCGTAACAACATGGCCCCAAAGTCCGTTCAGGTCACCATAGAGATCTGCCAATTCGACTTGGCGTGTCAGTTCATCAGGCGGAAGACGTCCTGAGGAGACAAGTGCGGCTCGGAGGTTTCTAAACTCGGACTCAAAGTAAGAAATTTGGTTTGTGATCTTTTCAAGATATAGCTCGATAAACGGCTTCTGAAGAAGACTATCTCTTTGTCGCAGCGAAAAATTGACGTCCATAGAAAACGAGACAATCGGCTTTTCCGGTCTGCGCTGCCAGGTTACACCGTGTTTCTGCTCTAGATAAGCCTTATTGCGTGCTGCGCGCTCACTAAAATATTCGTACTGCAACTTGCCGAACGACGCTGAGCCCCAGTGATGAATGTAGACGTCACGTGCAAGGTGTAATTTATAGCCAGCCTTTCGAGCACGCAGGCAGTAATCGTCATCCTCGAAACCACCAGGGAAAAAAGTCTCATCGAGCAAGCCGATGTCGCGGCACACTTTCACCGAAAGTAAGACGCAGAAGAACGTTGGGTCGGCTTCAACGATATTGCCAGCCCAAGCCTGATGCCAGCGGGCGGAGAAATCGGCAACTCGCTGATATGCAGTGTCCTTGATTGAATCTGTATCGAAGTCCAAGCATTCGCTTAGCTCTAATTCGTAGTCGACGGGGACGCATTGCTCGCTGTCCGCCTTATTGGTCACCGCACTTACGATATCAGATCCAGATGCGATTAAGTGATCGAGCCATCGATCGGTAACGACAACATCGCTGTTGAGCAAGCAGACGTGAGAAATTTCTTCGTCTGCTAGAAATTGTGATATCCCGACGTTGTTTCCGCCGGAAAAGCCAAGGTTTTTGTCTTGTTCAACATACCGCCAGCTGGAGCCGACTTCTGCGATGTGCTTCGACATAGCCAAACGAATTTTTTCGCGCTCAGCTAACTCCGAGGCATTATCGATCAATATCAACTTGTACCCAACATCATTATATGCACGCCTGACGCTCGCCAGAGTGAGCCGCACGACGTCAGATGCATTGTATGAAACAATGACAATCCCGACTTTATTTATTTCTTTAATCATTTTCGTATTCTCAGAATTTCTTACGCAACTTTTCAACCCAGGAGCGTGGTCTAAAATAAGCGAGGATTGCATCCTGTTTTCTGATGATTTCCTGCAAAGCGCCTATTTCTTCATGCGCAACATTAAGATTGCAGACTAATTGCTGCGCCTTTGCGTCACGCGCAGCGACCTCTTGTCCCAAAGCCTGGGCATGAGCGTCCAGTCTGACTACTTCCTCAGTAAGCTCTTGGGCTCGCGCATCCTTCTCTGCGAGCTGCTTCGCCAGCTGCTGCGCATCAGCATCACGCGCGGCGACTTCTCGTCCTAGCACTTGGGCATGAGCGTCCAGCCTGACTACTTCTTGTGCAAGCTCTTGGGCTCGCGCATCCTTTTCTGCAAGCTGCTTCGCCAACTGCTGTGCATCCGCGTCACGCGCGGCGACCTCTCGTCCTAACGCCTGAGCATGAGCGTCCAGCCTGACTACTTCCTGTGCAAGTTCTTGGGCTCGCGCATCCTTCTCCGCAAGCTGCTTCGCGAACTGTTGCGCATCAGCGTCACGCGCTGCAACCTCTCGTCCCAAAGCCTGGGCATGAGCGTCCAGTCTGGTTACTTCCTCGACAAACTCTTGGGCTCGCGCATTCTTCTCTGCAAGCTGCTTCGCCAACTGCTGCGCATCAGCGTCACGCGCTCCAACCTCTCGTCCCAAAGCCTGGGCATGGGCGTCCAGTCTGATCACTTCCTCAGCAAGCTCTTGGGCTCGCGCATCCTTCTCCAGCAACGCGGACTGCAATCTATCGATGGCTTTGGCCATTTCACTCAATCGTCTATCACGGTCGATGAGCTGTCTTTCAAAGAACCCCGCAGATTCCTGATAAACAATACCCTGTCTAACCTCATCGCCATCAAGCACCGATAACATGTACGCCGCGCGAGACGCCTTATCGAGTAGTTGCGCGAGTTCGGCGAGCCCGAACGAAAGAGGTGCATCTTCATCGCCAATAACATTTAACCAAGAGCCGGAAACAAGTTGGCGTGCCTTCTCGACAGACTGCAACAAATAGGTTTTGGATGCTTTTTTGTCATGTGAGTCCAGCGAAAACACCGCTAGCCAATACAGAGCATCGAGCACCTTGTTTCCAAGCAATGGACTATAACTAGCGACATCGCGGCCAACACAATCGGAAAAAAAAGCCACCGCGTCATCTAGGCGCCCCTGTTTTCGAGCAAGCTCACCTCCAGCAAAAAGGAGCGAAACCTGCCACCGAAGTTGATGGGGTGAGGGATTAGGAATCGCGGAATAACGCCATATTTCCGCATCAACCTCACGTGCAGCTTCAGCTGATGTTACGCTTGTCGCGATAAGACAATATACCCGCCCACAGAGTGCTGCGCCGTAATCAACCGACTCAGGAGGGCTCGATACTAGGACGCGTTGTTGCAAGTCCTTAAGTAAAGCCGTGAAACGGGTCCGCATCCCAATGGCTATCATGCTCTTTACCAACCATGGATTGATATAATCGCGCGCAAACGCGGACACGTGAAACTCTGGAGCGGCCGGTAATTTCCACACTGTTTCCAAATATGGAACGTCACATCTGGCAACGGGGTCTGCCATTCCCAATATCAAAATCCACTCTGACTCCTCCGTCGGGACTCGGTCGGGCCTCACAGCAACCCATTTCCTATCAGAGTGGTGGCACTTCATCGCGCCACCCGCGGTCTGCAAAAAACCTTCTTCAAGCAGAAAAAAATTACTACACTCAACAACCAAGCGCTCCCACGTGTACACATGCAGATGGTGAGGGTTCGGATCCTTGCCTGTTTCGTCTGTCCAGTTGTTCGGTGCACATAACATTACGCGACCGCCTGGCTTTAGCACGCGCCTCAGTTCAGACAAATACGTAATTGGATCTGGAACGTGCTCAATCGTTTCAAATGCGGCAATGAAGTCAATGCTATGATCGGAAATTAAATCGAGTCTCTGTGCATCTCCAACTGCAAATTCGACAGCGCCCGGACGGCCATAATGAGCGTTGGCATACGCAATTCCAAAATCGCTCAGGTCTACGCCCAGCACTGACTTCGCTTGCGAAGCCCCGTAGAGAATATGGCTGCCATAGCCCAGTCCGCACGCGACATCCAGTACTCTATCCCCGGGCCGTATAAGTTCGGCAGCCTTATGATAACGGATACAGTGCGCATCGCTGCGCCTACCCACTTCGCGCAGCATATCAGTGTGAAGCAGGCGTTCCTCGACGAGTGCAGATAGATCAAACTTTAACAAGGCGTCTACCGGCACTTTCTCTAGAAGGATTAGGATCTGCCAGTTGTCCCGATTTAGTGATTCGTATGGGTTAGCGCGATAATAAAGCTGATGTTTGCGGAAACCAGCTTCGACACAACGCGCTTCCCACCATTCGCGACCTTCAACCGTCAGATGCCAGTGGTCATCACGGTCTTGCGTTGTCGCTATCTGTAAAAAAACATAGCGAGACGAAACGCGGTACATCTCACGCAGCGCAACAGGCACGTCGGGGGGAGCCAAGTGCTCCAGGCAATCAGTAGATACCACGAAATCGAAACTGGAATCGGGGAACGGTATTGATAAAACCGACCCCTCTGAAAAACGGTTCGCCCAACGTGAGTTGGCACGCGCAACAACAATGGGGGAAATATCGAGGCCGAAGGCGTCAATTCCTAGCGTGAGCAACTCAGCCACTAGAAAACCTTCGCCGCACCCGATGTCAAGTGCAGAACCAAAGCCACAGGTTTCTGCAGCCAAAATGGCAATCCTGGCGAGGTCTCCGCTCCGCTCGCCGACACGGCCCGGGTCCTGCCAATAATCGTTATAAAGCAATTTGTAATTAACTGGGCTATCGGCATTCATAGTTCCCACCTCGCCACCATACGCAAGTCGGATAGCCCGCCAAAGAAATACTCTTCCTGCCGCATCAGGGTATGAAAAAATGCGGCTTCATCTTTCCAGTGGAGAAGACGCTGCGCGGTGTAATCAGGACTGCCCTCATAGGAAATCGCCGCCTGAATTTCATATAAGTTAGGCCCTAACGTACAGTTGCATTCCAGCCAGACATAAAAGTGCTCACCAGCCTGGATTCGCCGCTTCCAGAAGATTTCACCTTCGCGGAGCCCTGCAAGGATCTGCATATCTTGGTTGAGCGTTCCCCAAGAGTAAATCTTTATGCCTTCACGACTGCGAATGCGAACACTGACATTCATACAATCCGAGTCAATTTTGGATACACATTCAACCCTGATGCGAATAGTGTCACCCGGATAAAAAACAGAGCAAGGCTCATTGACCGCATTAAAGGTTTTTACCGAGACGATCTCCATACCACCATCTCCAAAAGAGAGATTGTTGGTACGGCCTTTCACAGCAGTCGGCGTGACAGAGGCCGCCGCCATTTCCTCTTTTCGCATGGCAGGCTCGCTCTCGGAAGCGGGCGCAACCGAAACATTCGAACTATCATCCGACAGAGTAGGGACAAGGCTGGCAAAATACGCTGATTCCTCTTCGTGCAACAATTTACGATAGGCAAGGAGCACTTGCGATGAAGAGCCTTTCGTTACTTCGCGACCGCTCTTCAGCAAAATAGATTGATGAGTCAATGTCCGAACCGACTCCTGGTCGTGCGAAACAAATAGCAGAGTCACACCGTCGGACAGCAATTTCTCGATCCGACTGAAACAGCGCTTTTGGAAGAGCGCGTCACCAACCGCCAATGCCTCATCAACAATAAGTATGTCGGGCTCAATCTGAACCTGCACGGCGAAAGCCAGGCGCACCAACATGCCACTCGAGTACGTCTTTACTGGCTGATCAAGATGATCACCAATATCGGCAAAAGCTGCTATTTTATCGAAACGTACATCAACTTCGTCATGCGTCATGCCAAGCAACATAGCATTAAGATATACGTTTTCTCTCCCCGTAAATTCTGGATTAAAGCCCGATCCTAACTCAAGTAACGCAGCGACTCGCCCGCGAGTTTCAACACTACCTACCGTCGGCGCCAATGTACCCGTAATCAGCTGTAGCAGAGTACTTTTGCCGCTGCCATTTCGGCCGACTACTCCAAATGCTTCGCCCTTCCGAATTTCGAAAGAGATATCCTGGAGAGCCCAGAACTCACGGTAATACTGTTTGGTCTGCAAGCCAACCATGCGCTGTAGCGAAGGAATAACGAACTGTTTAAGACGATCACGTGGAGTTTCGTAGATCTCATAACGCTTACCAAGCTCGTTAACTCGAATCGAGTACTCATTAGAGGACATCAGCAAATCCTTTTCGAGTTTTCTGAAACCATAAAAATCCTAGAAAGGCAATAACTCCAGAGGCTACAGAATACTCACACCATATTACCCAATCAATCGCACCGTTCCAATACATCACCTGTCGCGCCTGCTCAACCGCAACCGTGATCGGACTTAAATGAACGACAGCCTGAAACTCTTCTGGAAGGCTCTTTAGTGGATAGAAAACTGGCGACAGGAACATGAGCACTGGAACAATGGAGCCAACAATCTGTGAGACATCCCGCAAATAGACTCCCAGCGATGCGAGAAACCAGGTCAATCCAAGCGTCAAAAAAGCGAGAGGCAAAAGAATAATCGGAAGTAGCAAGACTCCGAGATGCGGCACACCAAAAAAAATAAAATAAAAAACCATCCAAACAAGAAAGCTAACTAAAAGATGAAAAGCCGCCCCTCCTATTGCAACTACTGGCAACAACTCTAGGGGAAAGATTATTTTTTTTACGTAATTGGCGTTTGAAATAATTAATGAGGGCGCGCGATTGACACACTCAGCAAAAAAGTTGAATACAAGCAAACCCGAGAACAATATCAGGGCAAACTCAGTTTTTGACCCTCCCCCACCAAGCCAACGCACTTGAAAAATCACACTGAAGAAAAAGGTGTACACGGCCAACATCAGTATAGGATTAAAAAGTGACCAGAGAATACCAAAGACAGAGCCTTTGTAACGGCCAACGATTTCCCTACGTATCAACCCTGCAAGGAGATTTCGATTAGCCCACAAACTGGCGACTATTACCGCAGGAGAAATAGAAAATTTTTGCATTAAAAAACATCTCACAACGAAGAAAGCTCTGATTAATTGATACGCTGAGCAATCACCCCCAGGCCCCAGGGCCCCCGCAGCTACGCATCCCACATGAGATTCTTTGCTGAGGCTCAGTTAGCACACCTCAAAAAACAGTGAGTTGCGAGATTGAGCTAGCTACAGGACAGTCAAAAATCGATGTCATTCGCGTAGCTGCGGGAACCCTGCCCCAGGCCCCGTTTTTTGGGTCTCTTAGATGGTCGTTTTCTCTGCCGCTATCGCTGAACTCGGAGACTTTTTCAGCTCTGAGTACCCGTTTCCGGGGGTAGCGAGCGAATTTTGCCCATGAACTCATCAGCGCCCGCCTCGCCAAGTAAAGATTGGTCAAGCCGATCAGGCTGAACACCTGCGCAGCGTTATTCGCGGTTCCCTTGTAGCGCACCCTCATGCAGCCGAACTGGCGCTCAATCACCCGAAAAGGACGCTCGACCCGCGCCCGTGTCCTGGCGATACCATCAACAGGTTTGTACAGGCGCTTCAACAACAGGATCTGCACCATTATCTCGATTTAACACGGCGAACTTCATTTATTTGTCATAATTAGCGCCTGACATTCAGGTGTTGCACGATCGCCCCAATGCAGTCTTTCCGGGTCACGCAAATTACAACCCACTCCCCATCCTCTCCCCTATCAGCCCCCGCCCCATCACCTCCACCACCCCATCAATCGCCGGCGTCTGCGTCTGACCCAGCAGCAGCACCCGCAGCGGGATTGCCACCTGCGGCATCTTCATCCCATGCTCCGCGCAGGTCTCCTTGATGGCCGCCGAGATTGCCGCCTTCTCCCACGCCACTACTTCGAGCTTCGCGCGCAACGTCGCCAAAGCCGCACGGGCTGCATCGGTCAAATGTTGCGCGACCAGTTCCGGCGCCGGGTGCAGGTCGATATAGAAAGCCTCGGCCGAATCGGCGAGTTCATTCAGCGTGGCCACGCGGTCCTTGTAGAGCCCGATGATCGCCTCCAGCGACGGGCCGGTCTCCGGGTCGACGCCACGCTTCGCTAGCCGGCGGGAAACGTCTGCCGCCAGGGAAGCATTGTCGCTCTGCTTGATGTAATGCGCGTTAAGCCAGTTGAGCTTCTCGGTGTTGAACTGGGCGGCAGACGGGGTGATGTGGTCGAGGTCGAACCACTCCACCAGCTGCGCGCGGCTGAAGATCTCGTCGTCGCCATGGCTCCAGCCGAGGCGGGCCAGGTAGTTGATGACGGCTTCGGGCAGGTAGCCGTCGTCGTCGTACTGGGTGACGCTCACCGCGCCGTGGCGCTTGGAGAGCTTCTGGCCGTCGTCGCCGAGGATCATCGACAGGTGGGCGTACTGCGGCACCA
>SSFW01000088.1 GCA_008015595.1 Nitrosomonas sp.
ATACTCAACAATCCTACTAATGAAGAAGAACAAGCTCTCTATTCGGCAATTAAAAGTAAACTTACTCAGTATCCTAACTGGTACTCGACTCGTTTGGCTAAGATTCATGGCGTTACCGAGGAAACAACTACCGGTGTGCATCGTTTATACGAAATGCAGAAAAAAAATGAACTCCCTTTCCCTGCTTTCAATGTTAATGATTCTGTAACCAAATCAAAATTTGATAATTTATATGGTTGTAGAGAATCTCTTGTCGATGGCATTAAACGGGCAACCGATGTAATGATTGCTGGGAAAATTGCTGTTGTATGCGGATATGGTGACGTTGGGAAAGGATGTGCTCAATCATTGCGTGGTCTCGGTGCAACGGTATGGATTACGGAAATCGATCCAATCTGCGCACTACAAGCTTCCATGGAAGGATATCGCGTGGTAACCATGGATGATGCCTGCGACAAGGCTGATATTTTTGTAACCGCAACTGGCAACATTCGGGTCATTGGTCATGACCATATGATCAAGATGAAAAATCAGGCAATTGTCTGCAATATTGGTCATTTTGATTCAGAAATTGATATTGCTTCAATACACCAATACTCATGGGAAAATATTAAACCTCAAGTCGATCATGTTATTTTCCCTACGGGTCGAAGAATTATCGTGTTAGCTCAAGGTAGGCTTGTCAATCTTGGTTGTGCAACTGGACACCCTTCATTTGTAATGTCGAGTTCTTTCACTAATCAGGTATTGGCTCAAATGGAACTTTGGCAAAATGGCAGTAACTACCAGCATGAAGTTTATGTTTTACCGAAACATTTAGATGAAAAAGTAGCTCGACTTCATTTATCTAAATTGGGCGCAACACTAACTGAATTGACCGATGAACAGTCTAATTATCTGAATTTGAGTAAAACAGGTCCTTATAAACCTGAAAACTATCGTTACTAATTTTCTATTTAATCGAACTAAAGGGTCAGCAGATTTTCAATTATGCTATGCTGACCCTTTAATACATTTTCATAAATGACTCTGTTTAGGAGTCTTACCTCAATCATTGTTAGGCGAGATGCAATCACAAAAAAAATTTCCTGCTACATTTAGTTTTGAATTATTTCCTCCTCAAACCCCTGAAGGAATCGAGAAACTTCGTGTAGCACGTTCGCAACTCGCGCAATTCAATCCAAAATTTTTCTCCGTTACCTATGGTGCTGGGGGATCAACCCGGGATCGTACGATCGAAACCGTTCTTGAAATCCAGGCAGAAGGCCGTACGGTTGCTCCCCATTTATCTTGTATTGGCTCAACTCGCGAAAATATCTATGCATTACTTAAGAAATATCAAGAAAACGGTATCCAACACCTTGTGGCTTTACGAGGTGATCTGCCATCAGGAATGGCGCAAGCAGGTGAGTTCCGATACGCAAATGAACTTGTCACGTTTATTCGCCAAGAATTTGGTGATCTTTTCAGGATAGAAGTTGCGGCTTACCCAGAATATCATCCTCAATCGCGCTCAGCACAAGATGATTTTAAAAATTTCATCAAAAAAATAGAAGCAGGTGCTGATTCGGCCATCACTCAATATTTCTATAATGCGGATGCTTATTTTCATTTCATTGATCAATGCGAAGCTGCTAATTTAAGGATTCCAGTGGTTCCAGGCATCATGCCAATCAATAAATTTACTCAATTAGTAAGATTCTCCGATACCTGTGGCGCAGAAATTCCCCGCTGGATCAGAAAAAAATTGGAAGGATATGGCGATGATTCTGCATCAATCACAGCGTTTGGATTAGATGTAGTCACTGAATTATGTGATCATCTACTCAAGGCTGGTGCGCCTGGTCTTCATTTCTATACATTAAATTCAGCGACATTAACAACTAAAATCTGGCAACGATTGTTCTCAAACTTATCTTCTTAATGGAATGCCAACATCGCTATATTGGCATGATTATGAAACAACTGGCTCAGATCCCCATTGTGATCGCCCCATCCAATTTGCTGGCGTAAGAACTGATGAGTCACTACAAGAAATAAGTGAACCACTCGTTATTTACTGCGCCCCTCCCCGAGATCGGTTACCTCAGCCAGAAGCTTGTTTGTTAACGGGAATTACACCCCAGTTTGCTGATGAACACGGTTTAATCGAATTTGAGTTTATTACCAAAATTCACCAAGTGTTAGCACAACCGAACACATGTGGAGTTGGTTACAACTCGTTAAGATTCGATGATGAAGTAACACGCTTTACGTTATATCGTAATTTCTATGATCCTTATGCACGGGAATGGCAACAGGGTAACTCGCGTTGGGATCTTATTGATGTCGTACGAATGACCTATGCGCTTAGACCAAATGGGATCGTTTGGCCAATCAATGAAGCTGGTAGCCCAATTTTCCGACTAGAGGATTTAACGAGATCTAATCACCTTACGCATGATTCTGCTCATGATGCATTATCAGATGTTAGAGCAACCATACAGCTTGCTCGCCTGATTCGAGATCGACAGCCACGTCTATATAACTGGCTTTTTGAATTAAGAGATAAACATAAAGTTATCCCTCTACTTAATTTACACGATCATACGCCAATTGTTCATACTTCTCGAATGTATCCGGCTGAAACCGGATGCACAACACTGGTCATGCCAATTGGGCAAGACCCGAGAAATAGTAATAGCGTTTTAGTATATGATTTACGCTATGATCCAAGCGCCTTCCTCCGCATGACAATCGATGAACTCTCACACCATCTATTTACTCCTCGTAGTGCTTTGCCCGAGAACAGTATCCGCTTGCCAATCAAAGCAATAAGAGTGAATAAATGTCCTGCCATCGCTCCTAGAAGTGTGCTCAATGATGAAAGTATTGAGCGAATTAAGCTGGATTTACCTACTTGTGATCAATACTGGCAAATTATCAAAGATGACAAAACAAATTTTATGGAAAAAGTAGTAAATGCCTATAGTAGAACAGCCTTTGAAGAAGCTACCGATGTTGAGCTCGCACTTTATGACAGCTTTTTTTCTAGTAACGATCAGAATACGATCAAGAAGGTACGAAGCACTCCACCTACTGAACTCAGCAGTCAATGGTTTCATTTTAACGATAAGCGATTACCAGAACTATTATTCCGTTTCCGAGCTCGCAATTGGCCAGAAACGCTAACAGATGAAGAATTAGAGCGTTGGAAAATCCATTGCTATAACTATCTCACTAACAAGCTAAATCCAAATAATCTAACGATTTCTGAATATAACGAAACGATAACCATGCTTCGCGGTGTTTATCAAGAAGATATCATCGCAAACGACATACTTGATAAGATTGAGGTTTGGGGAAAGAATTTGATTAAAGAAGTGCAATGCTGATCATAAAACTGTAATGAGGAGAAAATTTAGTCACATTCTTTTCAGTGATCATCTGAATGAACATAACGAACGGTTAATTCTTTTCGTTTTCCCTTAAGTTTGATATTGAAAATATCACCAAATTTAATA
Source organism: Nitrosomonas sp. (assembly GCA_008015595.1). Lineage (GTDB taxonomy): Bacteria > Pseudomonadota > Gammaproteobacteria > Burkholderiales > Nitrosomonadaceae > Nitrosomonas. Next base: position 3,504 of record SSFW01000088.1, read on the forward strand.
CCAGGCTGCTCGACTGTCGCAATAACTTCATACAATATTTGGCTGATTAGTACAGCCCCTGGTTGGCAATTCTTTTCTAGGCGTGACGCAGTATTGACTACATCGCCAATTGTAGTCCAATCAAGCCTACCTGAAATACCAATGTTACCAATGATAACTTGCCCCCAATGAATCCCTATTCTCAGTAGCAACATTTCTTTCCCTGCATTCTTTCTTAAACTATTTATATCAAGTGAATGCTTCTGTATTTCGAGCGCTGCTAGAACAGCATTTAATGGATTTTTGAATAAAACCATGACGCAATCCCCCATGAATTTATCAATTGATCCCTCAAATTGATTGACAGTTCTAGATATTCTTCCTAAAACCAGATTAAGTGTATGTATAACTGATTCTTCTTTTTCGTTGTTTTCAACATAAGCAGTAAAGTTAACAATATCGCAAAATAAAACCGTGATATAGCATTCTTCATTGGTTAATTCTTTTCCGCCCAGTCTTACTACATCGCGCGCTTTTTGCTCTACAAGTTGTGGCACGTAATTTCGAGTAATATTGTGGATTCTTGCTTCATTTAATATTGATCCTTCAGTTAGTGAATCAACTGATTTTGGGTCAAGAAATACAACTTGCCATAATGATTGAATGGTTGAATCATGACTACGATAACCACTGATATTGAAAAGAATAGATTGACCAGAATCGTTTGGAAGCTTAATTCGTACCCTATAATTCTCAAAAATCCCTTCTGTTGTTTCTAGCGCTAACCCCCAAATAACATCGTTATAAAAATGCGGAGGGATAATTTTGCTAAAAGTTTGAATTGATAATGAAGAGCTATCGAGTTTTAAACTATCGAGAATCGCTGAAGAAATCGATAGAATCTCACCTGTACTAGAGAAACAAACAATACCATAGCTGAGTTTAGAGAAAATAGCCTTCATTTTATCTAACTCAGATGCTCGTGTTAATAGCAGTGGAAAGTATCCTGGAAAATGTGAACTCTGATACTCAGAATTTACTCTTGTTAGCTTAGCAAGATAGTAATTAGCACTCGCTTCCCCCGCATATTGCTTAATTAGAGAGAATCCTAATGCTTCAGAAAGTTTACTGTCGAGATATACTGCACTATCACAACAAATAGGGTATCGAATGGTTAATAATGTTTCCAAATCATCCGGGAAGCCGAGTGTAATTTGGGTATCATTTCTTCTGCAGTAGGAAGCGATGTTTTTGTCACCATGTTCTTCTATTTCATTCTGATAAAGTTCTTCAAAAAAATTATCGCCACTGACTCCACCCAGGTATAAGTCGCTTTCAACGAATTGTTGAAATACTCTATGGTGCATCGTATTCACCATATTGGAAATGAGCTTATGAAGTAATAACGATGTTGAATCGATTAATTGTGGGCACTTCAGGTGATTTAATCGCGATAAGATTTTATTTTCGATATCACTCCAAACATGTTGTTCTAGCGATGTAATTTGAATCGTATCTTTACCTAGCTCGAGTGAACTTGGCAGGATCGTTTTTATTTCGTGAGAAAGATTAATTATGGACATTTGCGCAAAACTGATAAATATCGTTTGTGAGCAACTCTTCAAAAAAGGCTTCATCGAGCAATTGACTCGAAAATTCCTCACTTAATCCATATTGAATTAGTTTTTCTTTTTGAATGGATGGATCGATTGTGTTGGCACCGAATCCCCTGCCTTTAATTATGCTGTTAGCTGCTGCAAGACTCAGAAGTACTTTATCTTGAATATGACCTACTGCTAACCTATCTAGATCGTTATGAACAAAACGATTAAAATGTTCCGGTAGCTTCCATGCTTTTATTGCTTCTTCACCAACTTGGCGGTGGTTAATTCCTAAAAATTTTTGCTCTGCATCAGCACAAGGACAATGCTGCTCAAGCGCATAATGCAGTGCCTCCATGTATTCATTCTGCACATGGGTAAAAAGAAGCACTTTCCCTATATCATGGAGTAGTCCAGCAACGAATGCTTCTTCTCCCGCTTCGTGATTACCGAGCTTATAACAAATTTGATGGCTTGCAATTGCGGTTAATAGTGAATGGTGCCAAACATGCTTACAAACGAGTTCATTTCTACTTTTAGCAAAAACAGCTCTCGAAAACGCTAAAATGACTAGAGATCGAATAATACTTACACCCAATAAACTAATGGCAATCGGTAGTGTTTTGATAACTTGATTTCGACTATAAATAGGTGAATTCGCTACTCGAAGGATAAATGCGGCAATCGCTTGGTCAGAACGTAATAGAGCATCTATCTCTCTAAAGCAATTCTGTGATTCCTCATTGATTTCAATGATCTTTGTGATAATTCCCGGTTGAGCTGTAGCAATCTTCTTATAATCAATATCACAGTGTTTCATAGAATGTTTAATAACAACAAATTAACGATGTCTTAATTTGCTATCATATTGACCTTATAGGTTACTTATCGAATGTGTAAGTGAGACTACGGCATTTGCACGGTTAAATTTAAATGGGATTTGTCAAGTAATTTTTAATCAAGCAACGTTGAGATAATAATGGGTATATCGCAACTATTGATCTGGGATCAGGAGTATTAATAGTGTTTAGGGTGTTTTTTTGAAATTGAGCGGACAAGAAAAATGAATTTTATTCTTAAAATAATGAAACTTTGGGTTATGCTCATGGTGAGCTTGATTGTTACACCTTCATTTGCGCAACTACCTGAATTATCGATTGCAGCAAAATCCTACACACTTTTAGATTATCAAAGTGGTCAAACGCTTCTTAGTCAGAATGCACATGAACGCTATGAACCAGCGTCACTGACTAAGTTGATGACAGCGTATGTGGTGTTCTCTGCGCTTAAAGAAAAACGAATTTCGATGGATCAGGTTGTCCCAGTTTCAACAACCGCATGGAAAATGGTTGGCTCAAGAATGTTTATTGAGCCTAATAAACCTGTTACTGTCAAAGAGCTAATTAATGGGATGATCGTACAATCAGGTAACGATGCCTGTGTTGCTCTCGCGGAATTGATTGCAGGTTCAGAAGATATCTTTGCGCAATTAATGAATAAAGAAGCTGAGCGTCTCAAAATGACAAATACTCATTTTATGAACTCGACCGGCCTATCGCATCCTAATCACTATAGTAGTGCACACGATTTATCGATTCTAGCTTCTGCAATTGTTCGTGATTTCCCAGAATACTATTCGCTCTATTCGATGCGTGATTTCACCTACAATGGAATCACGCAATCCAACCGGAATCGATTATTGTGGTTGGATCCCAATGTAGATGGTATGAAAACGGGGTGGACTGATAAAGCGGGTTATTGTCTAATTACTTCAGCAAAACGCGATAATCGTCGCCTGATTTCTGTATTAATGGGTGCTGCATCAGAAAGTATGAGGAGCAAAGAAAGTCAGCGCCTATTGAATTTTGGCTTTCAATTTTTTGATACAGCACAACTTTATAAGAAACATCAACACATTTCATCCATTCAGGTATGGAAAGGTTCACAAAATAAATTAAATGTGGGCTTTGATCATGATGTTTATTTCTCACTCCCTAAAGGTCAATCTGAGAAATTAAAAGCTAAAATGGAATATAAGCAACCGCTGATTGCGCCTATCAATAAAGGTCAAGAAGTGGGTATGGTTAGATTTAGTATCGATGATCAACAAATTGCAGCTTATCCATTAGTAGCTTTAGAGGCAGTAGATACCGCAGGTATTTTTGGCCGCACTTGGGATAGTGTTCAAATGTTATTTAATTAATTAATGATGATTTATCTGAACGGAAAATTTTTGCCAATTGAACAAGCCTATATTCCTGTATTGGATAGAGGATTTATCTTTGGTGATGGTGTTTATGAAGTTATACCAGTTTATTCTCGTAAAGCCTTTCGATTGGAGCACCACTTAGCGCGTTTACAAGATAGCTTAAATGGAATTCGACTGAGCAATCCCCATACGAATGATCAATGGTGCCAGTTAATTACACAACTGATTGATTATCATGACAGCGATGATCAATATATTTATTTGCATATTACCCGGGGTGTAGCAAAACGAGATCATGCGTTTCCCGTCAATATCCCCCCTACGATATTTATGATGAGCAATGCACTACTAACACCCCCTAAAGAATTACTTCAGAAAGGTGTTTTAGCCATTACCGCTGAAGATAATCGTTGGGGCCGATGCGATATAAAAGCTATCTCATTGCTACCCAATGTGTTACTGCGTCAACTGGCGGTTGATGCGGGAGCGACTGAAACCATATTACTTAGAGATGGATTCTTAACTGAAGGCGCAGCGAGCAATATCTTTATCGTTAAAGAAAGCAGGCTGTTAGCACCTCCCAAGAGCCACCTAATGCTACCAGGCATTACCTACGATGTTGTGCTTGAACTGGTAGAAAACCATACTTTACCTTATGATGTAAGGCCAGTCGCTGAGCAAGAGTTACGATCGGCCAATGAAATTCTACTAACTTCTTCTACGAAAGAAATTATGCCGATTGTTTCATTAGACGGTAAATTGATCGGTGACGGTAGACCAGGCCCCTTCTTTCATAAACTTAATCAACTCTACCAACACTATAAAGAACTGACCATGCGAGGCAAGCAAGTTTCAAGCTCCTAGAGACTATTGAAATTTAAATACAATACGATAGTACTATGGATGCAGAAAAGTCTTCGCTCATTGAATATCCTTGTGATTTTCCAATTAAAGTAATGGGAAAATCACAAAGTGGCTTTGCTCAAGTGGTATTGAGTATTGTTAAAACCCATGCGCCAGATTTCGATGATGCAATGATGGAAGTTCGTTTAAGTAAAAACGGCACTTACTTAAGCTTAACCTGTACCATTTTAGCGACTTCACGCACTCAATTAGATAATCTCTACCAAGAGCTCCATGATCATCCCATGGTAATGCTGGTATTTTAATAATCTCGTGAGAACGATTACTAAGTCGCGATCAGAAACATTCATTCCTACTCAAATAAAATATATGGGAATGAAGGATTATGGTGAAACATGGCAAGCCATGAAAACTTTCACAATGAATCGTGATACCGATACATCCGATGAGATCTGGCTACTTCAACATTTTCCAGTTTATACGCAAGGAATTGCAGGGAAACCAGAACATTTGCTCTACAATAACCAAATTCCTGTAGTGAATACCGATCGAGGGGGACAGATTACTTACCATGGACCGGGACAACTCATTGTCTATACACTACTTGAGTTTCGTCGCCTCGGTTTAACTGTTAGAGGGTTAGTTACCCAGCTTGAGAAGGCTGTTATCGATTTACTAGCAGTGTATTGCATCAAAGCCGAGAGTAGGCGTGAAGCGCCGGGTGTCTATGTTAATGGTGCAAAAATTGCATCGCTGGGATTAAAAATTAAGAATGGCTTTTGCTACCATGGCATAGCTTTAAACGTCAATATGGATATGGAACCTTTTGCTGCCATTAACCCCTGTGGATATAAAGGACTACAAATGACACAATTAGTCGATTTAGGTGTTCCTGATAATATTGATGTTATAAGTCAGAGAATTGCTGAAAAACTAATCATAAGACTATCCGAATAAGGAACAATTATAAACCATGACTATAAGAGAAACGGGAAGCGCCAAGACGGCACGAAACCCCATTAAAATCAATACACAACAATCCAGTCAACTATTACGTAAACCGTCGTGGATTCGGGTGCGCTCTTCGAATAGTCAAACATTTAATGAAGTGAAACGAATGTTGCGAGAACACAAACTACATACAGTTTGTGAGGAAGCTTCATGCCCAAACATTGGCGAGTGCTTTGGTAAAGGAACAGCCACTTTTATGATTCTGGGTGATCTGTGCACCCGTCGTTGTCCGTTCTGTGATGTAGCGCATGGAAGACCTTTAGCACCCGATCCTGAGGAACCGGTCCACCTCGCTCAATCCATTGCTGCGCTGAGACTCAAATATGTAGTCATCACCAGTGTAGATCGGGATGATTTGAGAGACGGTGGTGCTCAACACTTTGCTGATTGCATTCAACAGATACGGTTACATTCTCCTACAACAAAAATTGAAATCTTGGTTCCTGATTTTAGGGGTCGATTATCAGTCGCACTAGAAAAGCTTGCCACACATCTTCCTGATGTTTTAAATCACAACTTAGAGACAGTACCCCGCCTTTACAAACAATGCCGCCCAGGTGCTGATTATCTCCATTCACTACAGTTACTGAGTGATTTCAAACTTGCTTTTCCTAACATACCAACCAAGTCAGGACTTATGGTTGGCTTAGGCGAAACAGATGATGAAATAAAACAAGTCATGCGTGATTTACGAGAACATCACGTTGATATGCTAACGATAGGCCAATATCTGCAACCAAGCATAGGTCATTTACCAGTTATGCGCTATGTGGCTCCAGAAGATTTTAAAGTATTTGAGCGTCTAGCAGAATCAATGGGGTTCAGTCACGCAGCTTGTGGCCCTATGGTACGATCAAGTTATCACGCAGATCAGCAGGCCCATGAAGCAGGGATCAGTTAAATTGAATCAGATAACAGATAAGTAGATAGCGATCTGATCCTAGTAGCGTTGATATCAATCAACTTTACGATTTAATTTAAAAGAAACAGCTAAAATTAATCGTTGAAAAACAAAAAACCCCATATCGGGGTTTTTTGAGCATAAATAAGTTTAATTGTTAAACTTATTTATTTCAAAACTTCAATTCCTGCGCCAAAATTAATATGGAATGCAGCCCCATCCATAACAAGCGCAGGTACTGATTTAACGCCGGAAGCTTCTGCTTCAGCAACACGAGATTTGTCTGTACCCAAGTGAACAATTTCAACTTGATATTTTGAACGATCAATCGCATTCGCTACTGCATGCTCAGCTGCAACACAAACGGGACACCCTGCGTGATAAAAAATTGCTTTAGCTACCATAAAGTTTCTTCCTCTTCAAAATAAAGATTATCAATATATTGGCATAGATTATAACATAGAGTCTCTTCCAATACGAAATGAGTCTAAAGGTATCGGTGAATCAGCTTTGGTTTAGGCAATACACGATTGTAATCGACACAGCGAGATATCAATATTGCCAACTGAAGGGGTCAGCTAATGTGGTCTTTTAACTCAAATTAAGAAACCTCTGGAAAAATCGGACCAATGCATCAGATCAGTGTGACAAACGGTCGCATTGACTCTCCAGTCCATAAGATTTAGTCTGAGCAAGCGTTAATTTTCTAAGTCACTTGCGACATACTATCAATCTATACGCTTTTATTGAATTCAGGCGCTTTATGGTAGTTAATCCTAATTTCCAGGAAAAATTCTAGCTCCATCGATAATAAGTGTATCTAAGGAATTATCATGAAACAATCATCGTTAAAAAAAGCTGCCATTTTTATTAGTACTTTCATATTGATTGGACAAGTAAACATTGCTTCATCGCATCAATTGAATAATAGCCTTACTGCAGCCGATGCTGTCGATCATTTTCTGGTAACTTGTGGGGAGATGGGTAATCATCACTTATTTGTACAAATCGATGATCTCAGCGTAGTTGATAGCAGGCAATTCAATGTTCTTGTTGCAAAAGACAAAGTCATTTCAAGCGCAACGAATGAGGATGGAAAATCAAGTGCTGTCCTTCGGGTAGCAGGCGGAACTGGCACTTACCATATATATGTCAGCCAAACGCGAGGAGGCGAGAAAGCGGCTAATTATCAATTACTTTATCACTGCGAAGATGTCGATAACGATCACCTTGAAACATCGATCTTCACTAAGATTAATCAACCATAGGGGGATCAGGGTTTAGGGTTTTATTGATGGTTGGTCATCACTATCAGACTGCTTAATCGGAATTAAGCGATAGCCAGTATCCATACTATTCCAAGATAGAAAAATCTGCTTTCCATCAGAAATTAAGGCAGGATGTGTTGATTGAGAACTCGATTCAGCTATTGATCGGGGCGTTGACCAGTGTAGCCCTCTATCTTCAGAATACATCGCTTCTATATAAGTTTTATCGCCATCAAATATTTTCCATACTAAAGCTACTTGTCTACCTAAGGCTAATACATCCCCTCGCCCAGGTAATCGATTGGAATCACCGATTTGTATTGGATCTGAGAAAGTTTTCCCTTGGTCATCAGACCATGCATAAAAAAGCCCACTGCGTTTCTCCCCTTGGGTGAACCAGGTGATGTGGTATCTGCCATCAGCACTGATCGATAAAGCAGGACCATGGGCAGGACATCCTTCGATTTGCCAATCATCAAACGTAACCCGCCACGGTTCACTCACTTCTCCATCGGCTGATAATTTTAACAAACCATGATCGCGAATATTTCCTGGATAAACAAAACGCGCCAATATGACTAAGCTGCCATCAATATCTCCCGCCATTGCGGTACGGCAGCAAGAACAGATATTTTTCGCAATACGCCGATCAAAGGCTGGAAATTGAATGGTTTCCCCGACCTTGGTCGCCGTATGATAAATTGACAAATCTCCACCACCTTGTTTCTTATATTCCGCACGATCGCGCACGTCATGCCAAATGAAATGCACACGATTGGTTACATCGATGAGCATTTCGGTTTGGTAGTGATACCAATGATTGGCTTCCGTACTTATTTTAATCGGCACACTGAATTGGGTTCCATTATCAGAATAACTAAAGAAGCTAGTGCTTGCTTTCTCATCATCTGCAAAGTAAAGCGCATAAATTCTACCTTTTCGGTCTACGGATAATGTCGGAGGATTCTCATCCCATAAATGTATGGGTATATCAACTGAATTAACCCTAACCTGTTTGCTAAAAGATTTTCCATAATCAGTAGAATAATCAACTGAAACGAAATTCTGAGAAGGGACAATTCGCCATAATCGGCCATCTGGGCCAAATGCTGCTGCTGTATAGATTTTTTGTTCTGGTAGATTGGTTTCAGATTCGGCGATTAAATACCCTGGAAAAATCAGCAATAATAAACATATCCCAATAAAAACATAGCGTTTCAAGGCGCTCTTTTGTGCAAAAGATTTTTCTAAAATTAAGAATCTCAATTCGTTCAGGATCAAATGTATAAAGCGGAATAACCAGAATCAGAGAAACCCCAGTAATTTCCACATGTGTTATTAATCAGCATGATCAAGCGTGTTAAATTACTATTGCAGAAATTTAGTTGAAAATTTCCCGAATCATAGTTTCCATTGTCTCACGCGGTACAGAACCACTAATACCGACACGCTGATGATCTTTATCGAGAAAATAAGTGCGGGGCACTTCACCATACCATTTCGGATCAATCTCATAGCGAAGCTTTTGTGGATTCGCATCAGCAAAAATCCAGTTATCTACCTGATCGAGTTTATTTTCATTCAATATGGATCTAACCTGATTTGTCGCTGAAACATCATCAGTGGCAATCATGATCAAATTAATGTCTGGTTTATTTTTACGCAACTCACTCAACAATGGCATTTTCTCTAAACAGGTCGTGCAATGAATAGACCAAATCATCACTACGATTGGTTTGTCAGCATATTGCTTCAGCAATTGCTGGTAACTGCCAGAAGCAAAATGTTTCAGCTGCGCCTGCTCAGCATTCGCCGATAAGCTTATTCCATAGAGTGACAGTAGAAAAAAAGAAATAAGAATTTTAGGTAATCTCATGATGGCATTCGCTAATGTTCGATCGTGGGATGATTAAATAACTACACCACGACACTCAAAAAATAATTTAATTGATGATTTCAATTATCCATAAAACTGAGTTTCTTGAACATGTGACAATTTGTCGCAGGTGGGATCAATTAAACGATTGATTTACCCATGGTGAATTTAGCTTAGTACTTCATGCCAAGCTTTTTATAAAAGGCCTAGAACGGTAAGCGATAATCCTAGTATCCCTGAATAAATCAGAACTGGGATGACCCCGACCTGGAAACGGAATAATGCTATAACTGCGAATAATGTTATTAACCCAGCCACAAAATCAAAATTTTGCTGATTACCTGGAAATAATACATGCCAAGCAAAAAATAACGCCAAGTTAATAATAACGCCGACTACAGCTGCTGTAATCGCTGTCAGTGGCGCCGTAAATTTCAAATTTCCATGTGTTGACTCAACTAACGGTCCACCCGCTAGTACAAAAATAAAACTCGGTAAGAAGGTAAAATACGTAACAACAACCCCCGCAATGATACCTGCTAGCAGCAAATGATCAGGCCCCATTAATGTGAGATTCCATCCTGCAACAAACCCCACAAAAGTAACTACCATGATAAGTGGTCCGGGAGTGGTCTCTCCTAACGCAAGACCATCAATCATTTGATAGGGTAGTAGCCATTGATAATAATCAACTGCGCCTTGGTAAACATATGGCAACACCGCATAGGCGCCACCAAATGTTAGTAAAGCTGCTTTGGTAAAAAACCAACCCATCTGAGTCAAGGCATGTTGCCAACCTAAATATTGCATCATCAAACTCATGGGAATTAGCCAAAGTAACATACCAATTACAACAATCTTAGCCAGATGCGCCCATCGAAAAAAGGTATGCGATAACCGTGGCGAATCATCATCGATAACTGCTGGTCCAAAGGATTGATTCATTTGCTTTGTAGGATGACTACCTAACTTAAAGTAATCAGAACTGAAACGCCCTCCCAAATATCCAATCAACGCTGCTATGGCTACGATGATTGGGAATGGTATTTTAAGTGCAAAGATAGCAATGAAAGCTGCGCATGCAATTGCCCAAAGCAGCCCATTTTTGAGCGTACGCGATCCAATCCGGTACGCTGCATGGATAACGATCGCGGTAACAGCCGGCTTTATCCCATAAAAAATACCTGAAACAACGGGAGCATCCTGGAATGCAAGATAGATCCACGTGAGGACAATTAAAATGAACAAGGAGGGCAGAATAAAGAGCAATCCTGCAACAATTCCACCCCATGTACGGTGTAACAACCAGCCGATATAGACTGAAAGTTGCTGTGCTTCAGGTCCAGGTAATAGCATGCAATAATTTAATGCATGCAAAAAGCGCTGTTCAGAAATCCATCGACGATTTTCGACAAGCTCGCGATGCATTATGGCAATTTGCCCCGCAGGGCCACCAAAGCTGATAAATCCTAGTTTTAACCAAAACCGAAAGGCATCCCAGAAATCAACCGACCGAGGTGTTCGTGGTTCTTTTGATTCAGTCATATCGATACCTTTGCCCATTTGCCATTTAACTTCAAAAAGGCATTAGTCTATATCGATAATGATATTGCTTGGGGTTTTTTGAGAAATTGATCGGGATTAGTATGACAAGCCATCCATACTTCTTATTGTTCGATACTGATCATGCGCCGAATTTCATCAGTCTTAAAACCTAGCGCCATCGGCTGGTTCACATTGGGTAAGGTAATCACATCATATAATTCGGTTACAATTCCATCCATGCGGAACCAGTGCACAATATCGCCACTACACAAATTAATGATCAGAATACCGCAACGCGGCTCCACATTTCGCTTTTTAAATTGAGCATCTAATGGTAAATCTTTGAAAGTCTTATCAGTTCTTGGCTTGGATAAACCTATCAATGCATAATTGCCATGAAAACTCAAACCTCGCGCATAACCAGGGCAAAAACATAAGGACTCAAAGCGTCCTATCTTGGGATCAACGAAACCAAACTCACCGGTTCCTGAGTTCAGTAACCAAAGCTTCTCTTGGTACCAACGTGGAGAATGAGGCATCGATAATCCGTCGCAAATAATTTCATTACTGCGTACATCGATCACTATGCCTCCTCCCATACGATGGCTGCGCCAGCCATCTACCATATCGGACTGGCCGATGGCTGTCACATAGGCAGGCAGCCCATTTTGCATCGCTAAACCATTCAAGTGGCAACGATCTTCTGCTGCCAACTTACTAATAAAACTAGGTTTCCAGATAGGTTTGAAGCTATGCGTGTTACTCAAGGTTGCCAAGCAACTAAACAACGTATTAACGAATATGAGCGTTCCTTGTTTATCAATTGCCATATCATGAACATCAAGGTCACCGGTGGTATAACCCAATTGAGGAACATATAACCGATCATACCCGCTTTGTCGCTGACCGGATTCAAGCATGTTCTCGAATCGCCAAATTTGATAAAGGCTACTCATATAAAATCCATTACCAGTCGTACACAGTCCCATACAGCGGTTGAAACTGCGTTCAGAAACTGAAAGTTCCCGATTAGCGTTAAGTCCAATCAAACAAAGTTTACCTACCTGATAGGTGGTAAATGCAATCGAGAGATTCTGCTCAGCTAACCATGCAGTAAATTGACGAGACAAGTCAATTTCGAGAATTGGTGCTTTTGTTGTTTCGCTTGCCAGCATTGAAAATTGACGGTATTTCTAGATTAACTCAATGGTCTGATTAATACCGACCCTGCTGGCGATATCTTGTGCAAACTCAGTGCTAGTAGCAGTTATGGCAGTCGTACTTCTTCCAAATAGTACATAGCCTGCACCAGTATTCAAGGCAACTCCATCGCCAAATGGTGCCCCAATAATCAGGTCATCAAAGCCATCATTATTGATATCACCCGCACTACTGACTGACTTCCCTAAAGCATCTCCCGTCGCTAATCCATTGATGATAAAACCTTCACTAATACTCAAGTTGGCTAAATTGATCGATGACTCGAAAGCAGAAGATTTACCAAAGATTACATAAGCAGTACCTGAAGAAGCACCATTCGGATCTGCACTATATGCGCCAATAATTAAATCATCAAGCCCATCCCCATTAAAATCACCTGCTGTACTAACCGATCTACCAGCCAGATCACCTGCTGCCGCTCCTGCAAGGCGAAAACCATTATTACCACTCAGCTCAGATAGCTTGATTACAGGGTCAAATCCAGAAGCTTTACCAAATACAATATAAGCTGCACCAGAGTTCTCCCCGCTTGCGTCAGCATTTCTGGCCCCAATAATTATCTCTTCAAACCCATCCCCATTAATATCGCCTGCATTATCCACAGAATAACCCGCTTCATCACCTTCGGCCACACCATCAATGCTGAACCCATTGTTACCATCCAAGCTAGCTAAATCTATAATTGCATCAAACCCCGTTGCTTTCCCAAATAATACGTAAGTTGTCCCAGTACCACCGTAATATGACCCACTAATTAAATCATTAAACCCATCCCCATTAATGTCGCCGGCGCTAACACCATTTCCAAATTGGGCACCTGCTACCGATCCCTGAATTTTAAAGCCATTGCTGCCATCCAACTCGGACAAATCCAGATTTCCATCAAAACCACTGGTTTTGCCAAAAATCACATAGCTACTACCAGAAAAAGCCCCTGCAGGTTCAGTAGAAATCGGTGCGCCTATAATTAAATCATCAATATCATCTCCATTGACATCTCCTGCGCTATCGACTGACCAGCCCAGCAGCAAATCTGCTTCATCCAAACTCATGCGAAACCCATTGTTACCATCCAGGGTTGCTAAATCGATTACCGCATCAAACCCAGACGATTTGCCAAATACGACATAAGTGTAGCCAGTATCATTTTTGGGAATGTCAGATAGTGATGCTGAGACAACTAAATCATCAAAGCCATCACCGTTAAGATCTCCTGCACTACCAACTTCCTGACCGGCACCATCGCCTCCTGCCACCCCATTAACCCTAAAACCATTGGTACCGTCCAAGCTAGATAGCGATAGCGTTGCACTAAAGCCAGACGCTTTGCCAAATACTACAAAACTAGCGCCAGCATAAAAATCATCAAAGTTATGCGGCGCACCGATAATCAAATCATCAAAGCCATCACCATTGACATCACCCGCGCTATCAACTGACTCCCCTGTATCATCACTGCGTACGATGCCATCCAATCGGAAACCATTTGAACCATTGAGTTCCGCTAAATTTATCGATTCACTGGGATTGTTCAAGAGACTATCAATCGCAGCTTTGGCAGTTTCGATCGAAGCAGCATCGGCAGTTACGCCTGTAAGAATCTGCTGAAGCGTCGCCAAGTCAGTTGAAGCACCATTTTTCTCAATAGAATAATAATGGGAAACCTCAGTTCGATTATCAAAACGAGCTGCTGCAAGACCCCAAGCAGGGTCAGTTTGATCTAAATCATCCAGCGCCTTAATCGCCCATTCAACGACATCACCGAAGGTTTTACCTGTTGACATTTGATCTAGCATGGCTTCTACCGCGCTTGCTTTATCATCAGCAGAAACACTGTCCGCTAATAAATTATTCACAACTTTATTGATATTCTCGGTTTTAAAGTGTAATGCAGCCTCACCCCAATCAGGGTCAGTGACAGAAAAAGAAGAAAGCGTATTAGCAATCTCTGCAATAATTTGGTTTTGTGTAGCGCCAGCCGTGATCTTGCTTACAATAAAATTAACAGCAATCGTTTTAGAATCGGATGAAGCTCGATTACCGATGAAATCATCAACGAAAGTTTGAGCAAAAGCACTGGGCGCTAAATCATCGGCATAACTTTTTCCTAAGAATAACTCGGTGCCTAATAACCCCTGAGCAATACTTGCAATTGAACTTCCTGCTTCGAGTTGTGAACTCAATGCATCAAGATACACCTTACCAAGCGCTGCATTGAACATTGCCTGGGTCATTTGCAATAAAGCGGTTTGTTGTTGTGCTGTCAGTGCCATGTATTATTTCCTTCCATTCAGGGTGATGGGATTTTTTATTAAGGCTGCGGCCATACTTGCGTTCCATTGAATTGAATCGGCAAGTCGCGATTAATTTGTGCGGCTGACGGTGTGATTGATACAGTCTGACCAGTACCACAAGATTCCGGCAATGGATTCGTTGCCAAATCACGATTAACCACGAAAGCTACTGGCAGATCATAAGCGTGTGTACCTGGCACCCCATCATATTTTGACCCTACCGCAGGAGTCCAGAAACTAGTGGCGCCTTCTTCATTTATTCCATCAATACCGGCTAATTTACAAACCTCAACCGCAGCAGCCAAAAACCTTACCGTCTTGGCACACGATTCAGGCACAAACAATATCGCACTGGAAACAAAAGGAATGCGAGCAAATAAATGAGAAGTCATCGTTCTCCCTCCCCCAGACCAAAACCCTACTACATTGCCATTGGCATCGCGTTTAACATCCTGCTCGCTAAATACTGATCGGTCCTGATATATTTGCAAAATACCTCCCCAATTCGCGATAAAGTCACTCAATGCGCCGGTATGCGGATTGCCATTGACGACGATGGTCGAATCAACCCCGTCTGGGAATACGATGCTAGAACCAATTACATCTGCCTCACCACAACCATGTGTGATAACCAAGTAATTCTGAGAATTATTTCCTTCAAGAATTTGGGGAGGTTGAATTACAGTATGTGCCAGGACCCATTGGCTAAACAAGCTAATCAATATCGCGCTTAATAAACTTGCAATCGATGACGCACCCAATGCTTCAAGTCGCATTTCACTACCCCTCTAAAATATAAGAATTTATTTATATGCTACGAAAAGCTTATCCGTAGATCTCATAATGATAAAAATAGGGCTAATTACCCTACAATAAGCTTATCCCGTTAGGTTGATTATTCTTATATTCCCTGAATTAAGCAATGTGACAAATTGTCGCAGGTGATAGTTTGCTGCAATAAACCATTGAATCTAGTTTTAAAGGGGAAAAAACTCATTAATTGCTAATCGCTTTTTTAGCAACTTGAGCTTGAAAATTCTGGATACCCTATGAACTAGCGTATCCAGTAATAACGAGTGATAAGAATTACAACGCAGCCAAGAATGCAA
>SSFW01000053.1 GCA_008015595.1 Nitrosomonas sp.
GTAAGATAATAAAAAGAACAAAAATAACGCTAATAGGCTAGTTTTGTTCTTTTTTTAATCAGGCAATGTATTTTATTATGTTTGTTTGCCGCGAAGCAATTCAACAAAATGCTCGTTAAATTGATATTTAGCCGGGGTATCGCTTGATCCATTTACTTCTCTGATCAATCCATAAGCTGATAAGGCACCTAATTGATCACTTAACCCTTCATGATCATCGAAGAAATATGCTAAACATGGTCTTTTAAGGTTAAAACGCTTGTTTTTATTTAAGACAAAGAATTCTCGCTGGAATTTATATTCTGGATTATCTAGATCGAGTTTCATTTCTTTCATGAGGCCGAAGTGATTTTGCCATAATTGATCAAACAGTCGCGACAGCTTCGCTGTGGATTCCTGACGTTGATAGGCTAGCCAAATATGAGTGATCCAAATACCGACGATAACGCCAATTAATAAGCCAAAGAGCATGCTTAGAATATCCATTATTATTTCTCCCCCTCTGTTATTGTTTTAAAAATTAGATGACCTTGCGCGTGTGGATATAATACGCCAAAAGCTATTTTATAAATAAATGCAATTTATGTTACCAGGAATTCTGCTAGATTAACGTAGATACTAGCACTCTGATATATGTGGTTTACGCTAACAGATATTAGCAGATGCTACTAGTTTAGCTGCATTATCTATTAAATAGCGGTATAAAAACTTTATCTCAGTGAATTGATGTTTCTAACTAAGTGGTCTAATTACGATGTTTTTTGTTCGATTTACTATTAGATAAATCTACTAATAAGCTATGTACAATAAGTTCATTCTTTTGATTTTAGGCATATTATCAAGCTGCTTGGTAAATGCACATGGAGATGTTTGGGTTGATGTTGATACCAATAATTTGACTTTGTCAGTAATGCGGGGTGAGAAAATTGAACTGAGTTTTGATAACATTTCAATTGGACGCTACGGAGCAAGCAAGGCCAGAATGATGGGGGACAACCGGACCCCAATTGGTACGTTCCGGATTGGATGGATTAAAGAGTCGCGTCGCTTCCATCGTTTTTTTGTTTTTGACTTTCCTAATCGAGAAGCAGCGGATCTGGCTTTAGCAGAGAATCGCATTACAAGAGAAATCTGGCAGTCAATAGTGAACGCACTTGATACTGGACAATCTCCTCCGCAGAATACTCCTCTGGGCGGTTATTTAGGTATCCATGGTCTCGGACGGGGCGATCAAAAGGTTCATCAACGATACAATTGGACTAACGGTTGTATTGCGCTAACCAATGCACAGATTGATCAGTTGAGTAAATGGCTCAAACCCGGTGTGCTAGTGAAGGTTTGGTAGAAAACTAGTAGCGGTTAGAGGCATATTTTTAAATCGATTTCTTATCGTTGACTTAATTTAAATTAGCCAAGTTATCAAATTTAATGCAGCTTGAATGCTCAGTGTTCTTAATTCAGGAAAAGAAAATGGGAAGGAAAGGTGGGTATATGTTTTTAGATAATTCGATTATGAGTAGAGTAACGTTTGGGGTTGTAGTTTTTATCTTTTCAACCTTTGCTCAATCCGCATCATGGATATTACCCCCTGGAGATGTAGATTTATTTGGGCAAATTAAAACGATTCCTGCTAATCGCGATGAAACACTTTTGGATGTTGCGAGACGTTTTGGTATAGGTCAGGATGAAATGATGCTTGCGAATCCAACTGTTGATCGCTGGCTCCCTGAGGAAGGTGCTGAAATTGTATTGCCTAAACGGTATATCATACCGCAGGGTGATCGAACAGGTTTTATTATCAACTTGCCTGAAATGCGCCTCTATTATTTCCCTAAGCCGAATAAAGGGAAGAAACCAGTGGTGATTACCCACCCCATCAGTATTGGAAGGATGGATTGGAGAACACCGCTTGGCAAAACATCAGTTGTTAGAAAACAGAAAGATCCTACGTGGATCCCTCCTCAATCAATCAAAGATGAAGCAATTGCAGCAGGTGATCCACCGCCACCGCCCATTGTCCTACCGGGGCCTAATAATCCACTGGGTCGTCATGCGATCTATTTGGGGACTGCTGGTTATTTGATACATGGCACTGATAAACCCTTTGGGATTGGTATGCGCGTAACCCATGGTTGCTTACGAATGTACCCAGAGGATATTGAAACGTTGTTTGAGAAAGTAACGGTGGGAACCCCAGTACAACTTCTGAATCAGCCGATAAAAATTGGTTGGTTAGCTGATTCCCTTTTTGTAGAGTTGCACCCACCTTTGGATGAAGATGAAGCAGAATATGTTGATTATGGCCAGAAAGTACGCGATGTGATTGCAAGCTTTATTGAAAAGACTACAACTGGAAAAAACGCTAACCACACACGCAAAAATATTGAGATTGATCAATCGGCATTAGAGTTAGCTATTTTCGAAAGGAATGGTGTTCCTATACTTATCTCAAAGTAGTCGTGTGTTCCTTGATCGGGTATTTCGATATTTTCATAAATGGAATTAATAATTTTTACTCATATTCATACAAAGATGCCGTTAAGGCTGAGGGGATGCACACTTTATTACTGAAGATATGCTTCTTGCTTTATATTGCTAAAAAAATCATGTAGCATCGCTATGTTGTCGTGGTTTTATTATTTAAAGTATAGGGTTAGCAAGCTTATTATTCCCATTGTATATGATTGTTAACCCTAATTTATTCACCTTGGAGGAGATAATAATATGAATAGAAATGTAAAAAATGCATTAACGATCGTTGCATTAGGCGCAACGGTAGCGTTGACAGGATGTGCAACAACCGCTCAATTTGATGAGCTAAAAGCTGAAGTCAATGCAATTAAATCTGATATCAGTTCTGCAAAAGCAGATGCAGCTGCGGCTCGTGCGGCAGCAGATAATGCTAATCGTGTTGCAGCGGAGGCACGTGATATTGCAAATCAAGCTAATGCGCGCTCTATTGAGGCAGAAACTCGAATTGATCGTGCATTTAAAAAATCAATGTATAAATAAATTATTTAGATTGTTTGATAAAAAAGGCCCTTACCAGGGCCTTTTGCTTTTTTACTTGTTAATTCAGAGTGTTATCGTTGAATTCCTATGGCTAGGTTATCGATGAGCGGGAACATGAAGGCGTGATGAGCGTATAATAAGAAAAATACCGCCTATAATCATTGGGAGCGATAACCACTGTCCCATGCTGATTCCTAAGGTTAATTGCCCCATAAAGCCATCGTCGGGTTGCCTAAAAAATTCAGAAAATGAGCGGAATAATCCGTAGCCAATTAGGAATAGACCAGAAACAGCGCCAACTGAACGCGGTTTATTAGAATAGACCCAGAGTAAAATAAATAGCACGACTCCTTCCAGCGCAAACTGATATAACTGCGAAGGGTGACGTGGTATATGGTCTACATGAGGAAAAATCATTCCCCAGGTAACTTCAGTCGGCCTTCCCCATAGTTCTCCATTGATAAAATTTCCGATACGACCCGCACCAAGGCCAATTGGGACAAGTGGCGCAATGAAATCAGTAACAGCTAGCCATTTTAGTTGATATTTTCGAGCTAAAAAAAACATTGCAAGAAGAACGCCAATGAGTCCTCCATGAAACGACATTCCACCTTGCCAAATCGCAAAAATTTCTAGAGGGTGCGCAAGATAATAGCTGAATTGGTAAAACAAGACATGCCCTACCCGTCCTCCGAGTATGACGCCTAATACACCATAAAATAGGGCATCATCGAGAATAGTAAAGGTAATCCCGGATTGGTTGAATTGCTTTATTCGATACCGACCCAGCAAAATAAAGAATGCGAAGCCAATCAGATACATCAAACCATACCAATGGATAGATAACGGGCCAATCGAAAGCGCAACAGGGTTAAACTGTGGGTGGATTAACATGGTTAAGTTGTTAATTTACGGTAAAATAAGCATTATAAGGCAATTAGTTTTCAATATCAGTTACGACTGAGATTAATCGTTGATAGGATATATTTAATAGCATTTAGGAGAGATCATGCCAGACAATAAGCGAAGTCAGAACATCACTCAGGGAGCCAAGCGAGCTCCAAATCGAGCTATGCTAAGGGCTGTTGGATTTAGTGATGGAGATTTTGACAAGCCAATTGTAGGTGTGGCAAATGGATATTCTACGATTACTCCTTGCAACATGGGATTAAATGACTTATCTCTTAGTGCAGAACAAGCGCTAAAAAGAGCGGGGGCAATGCCACAAATGTTTGGCACCATTACTGTATCCGATGGTATTTCGATGGGAACCGAGGGAATGAAGTACTCTCTGGTATCTCGCGAAGTGATCGCAGATTCAATCGAAACAGCCGTGCAAGCTGAAAGTATGGATGGGGTTATTGCGATTGGTGGCTGCGATAAGAATATGCCCGGGGCCTTGATTGCGCTTGCAAGAATGAATATTCCTGCTATTTTCGTCTATGGCGGAACGATAAAACCGGGTCATTATAAAGGTCAAGATTTAACAATCGTGAGTGCATTTGAAGCGGTAGGGCAGTTTACTGCACATAAAATTGATGCCAAAGAGTTGTTAGAAGTTGAGCGCCATGCTTGCCCAGGTGCAGGCTCATGTGGTGGTATGTTTACAGCAAATACGATGTCATCTGCAATTGAAGCGATGGGGATGAGTTTGCCTTATTCCTCAACGATGACTGCAGAAGATGAAGAGAAAAAGGTAAGTGCTGCACAGTCTGCGGAAGTGCTCGTTCAAGCAATAAAAAAAGGGATTCATCCTCGTGATTTAATTACGAGAAAATCACTTGAAAATGCGATTTCTGTTGTGATGGCGGTGGGTGGTTCAACGAATGCAGTATTGCATTTACTAGCTATTGCCCATGCAGCAGAAGTTGAGCTTGATATCAATGATTTCGAAGTGATTCGTGCACGAGTTCCCGTAATATGCGATCTTAAACCTTCTGGACAATATGTAACGGCTGATCTTCATAAAGCGGGTGGAATCCCGCAAGTGATGAAGATGCTTCTAAACAATGGCTTGCTTCATGGTGATTGCTTGACAATCAGCGGTGAGACAATAGAGCAAGTACTTCATAATGTTCCGGATCAACCTCCACAAAATCAAAAAATTATTCGCCAATGGGGTGACCCACTTTATGAACAAGGTCATCTTGCAATTCTCAAAGGAAATTTGTCGCCAGAAGGTGCGGTTGCCAAAATATCCGGTGTTAAGAATCCTAAAATTACAGGGCCGGCAAGGGTTTTCGATTCTGAGGAATCGTGTATGTCTGCAATTCTGGCAAGAGAGATTCATGCGGGTGACGTGGTAGTGATTCGTTATGAAGGGCCTAAAGGTGGACCAGGTATGCGAGAAATGCTGTCCCCAACCTCTGCGCTTATTGGAGAAGGGTTGGGTGATTCAGTTGGTCTAATTACAGACGGTCGATTTTCAGGGGGGACCTATGGAATGGTTGTTGGCCACGTTTCCCCTGAAGCATTTGTAGGTGGGGTAATTGCCTTAGTTAGGGAGGGAGACTCCATTACGATTGATGCGACGCAACGATTATTGCAACTCAATATATCTGAAGATGAGCTTGAAAAAAGGCGTGCAGCTTGGCAGCCTCCTAAGGCCCGGTATCATCGTGGTGTGTTAGCGAAATACGCAAAACTTGTGTCAACCGCTAGCCGTGGCGCAATCACAGACTGATATGCCAAATCACCTGATACATGAAACAAGCCCCTATCTTTTGCAACATGTGGATAACCCAGTTGAATGGTATCCATGGAATAAAGAAGCGCTAGAACTTGCTAAAAAATTGAATAAGCCAATTCTACTTTCGATTGGCTATTCAGCGTGTCACTGGTGCCATGTGATGGCCAATGAATCATTTCAAGATGCTGAAGTCGCTGCGGCAATGAATCAATATTTCGTCAATATCAAAGTTGATAGGGAAGAACGACCTGATATTGATCAAATCTATCAAACGGCGCATCACATGCTCAATCAACGCCATGGTGGATGGCCTTTAACGATGTTTCTGACGCCAGAGCAAAAGCCTTTTTTTGGAGGCACTTATTTTCCTAAAGTATCACGTCATGGTATGCCCGGTTTTTTGGAATTGTTACCCAAGATTGCAGAAACGTATCGAACTCGAACCAATGATATTGAGAAACAAAATACGGCGCTGCTGAAATTACTCGCAGATACATTACCTACCACAGGGGCCAAGATTCCAGTCATTTCTCGACAATTGATCTTAAGAGCATTGACTCAATTAGATGAGAATTTTGATCGGGAGTACGGTGGTTTTGGTCAGGCACCTAAATTTCTTCATCCAGCAGAATTACTATTTTGCCTGCATTGCTATTTTTATGATAGCGATGCAGGGGCACTGAGAATTGTGAAACATACGCTGGAGAAAATGGCAAAGGGCGGTATTTACGACCAATTAGGGGGAGGTTTCTTCCGGTATAGTACCGATCAATATTGGCGAATTCCCCATTTCGAAAAGATGCTCTACGATAATGGCCCTTTATTGCAACTTTATACCGATATATGGCTTGCAACGGCTGATCCATTGTATAAACAAATTGTTGAAGAGACGGCGAGTTGGGCAATTCGCGAAATGCAATCGAGTTATAAACAGGGTGAGGGCGGTTTTTATTCATCCTTAGATGCAGATTCTGAACATGAGGAAGGAAAATTCTATGTTTGGAGTAAAGAAGAAATTGAAAGGGGATTATCTGCCGATGAATTTTCGGTAGTAAATCCTTATTTCGGCTTTACTCGCGTCCCTAACTTCGAAAGCAAATACTGGCACTTAGAAGTAAGTCAATCGGTTACCTCGGTTGCGCAACAAACCAACTGTTCAGAAGACAATGTGCAGCGGCGGGTCGATTCAGCAAGGGATAAGTTATTAGAAATACGCAGTCAACGTATTCGTCCAGGTCGTGATGAAAAGATATTGACTAGCTGGAACGCGCTGATGATTAAAGGATTAACGCGTGCTGGTGTTTTCTTTCAATGTGAGGCATGGATAGAGGCCGCCCAGCATGCTATTGATTTTATCCATGGTAATCTTTGGAAAGATAATCGATTGCTTGCAACTTATAAGGATGGTAAAGCGCACTTAAATGCCTATCTCGATGATTATGCATTTTTGTTGGATAGTTTGTTGGAAATGCTCCAAGTTCAATTTCGTCAGACAGATTTTGAGTTTGCAATTGCACTTGCTGAGGTAATGCTTGATCAATTTGAAGATAAGCATTTAGGAGGATTTTTTTTTACAAGTCATGATCATGAGAAGCTAATTCATCGCCCTAAAGTTGGGTCAGATAATGCGATACCTTCAGGAAATGGAATCGCTGTAATTGCATTGCAGCGACTGGGTTATTTACTTGGGGAAAGCCGTTATTTACAGGCTGCTGAGCGTACCCTGAATTTGTTTTATTCTGAAATGCTCCATCATCCCAGTATTTACTGCAGCCTGTTGGTGGCGCTAGAGGAGTGGTTAACTCCGCCAAAAATGATTATTCTTCGCGGGGATGAAACCAGAATGAAAGAATGGTGGCGGCAAATTAAATCACAAACACCCTATACTTTTGTTATCGCTTTGCCGATGGAACTAACTGGTTTGTCGAGTAGTCTGAATAAACCAATACCTGTAAATAACGATGTCAATGCATGGGTTTGTCAAGGTGAAAAATGCTTGTCAGAGATAGTAGATTTACAGGAATTGCTGCAAGTCTGTAAAGATAAGGGTAAAATGGCATTCCCTTTATAATTTTCAAAATAAGGAATATACGATGAGAAATGTTTGGTTAAGTGTTTTAGCTGCATCAGCAGTATTATTGGTAGGAAATGTACAAGCAGATGCTGATTTAGCAAAAAATAGCGGTTGCTTAAATTGCCATAGTGTTGATACTAAATTGGTAGGCCCTGCTCTTAAAGACATCGCAGCAAAATACGCGGGTCAAGATGGTGCTGCTGATATGCTAGCTGGAAAAATCAAAAATGGCAGTAATGGTGTATGGGGAGCCATTCCAATGCCACCCAATGCGAATGTTAGTGACGAAAATGCTAAAGTTTTAGCAGACTTTATTTTAACACTTAAATAATTCTAGTTTACTGAGTGTGATAAAGCCGATGTAATGATTACATCGGCTTTTTTATTTTCGTTTTATCTCAACGATACCATCTTGGCGCGCTATCCCAGTCATGATTCGACCCGATTGATTGCGTATTTGTAAAATTTGTCCCTCAGCTGCGGCAGAAAGCGCTTCAACCTCAGTACTGACACTGAAACCAGATCCCTCTACAATCAACTTGACTTTCTGCCCTCTCTGAATGATATAGGGAGCTCGTACCGATTGACTATATATAGGTTGTCCCACATTAATATTGGTAACTGCAACTTTACCGATTACTTTTTCTGAATCGGTGAATGCTCCTTCAGACATTCGTACCAGATTTACTTCTTTGAATACGATATCACCTTCATTTATGGTGTGATCACGGAGAATGGGTTTTGCAGAATGAATTACTTTAGTAATAACTTCTATGTCGACCTGAATATAAATTGTCCACGCTTGCTGATCATTACAGCGAATACCGATAGATGTTTTCCCCCATAGCCGGCTTCCAGTAGGTAGGAAGGATTCTAATCTTGAACATTTTGGTAGTGCGATATTTGAATCCATTTTGTTAAGAGTAATCCTAACCGACCCAGGAAGGTCGCGAGTGCCTTGATAAGCAAAGTTTTCAGCGGACTCTAAGAGGGATGATATGGATTGAGTAGTTGCTGCAAAAACCAACTCGGAAAGTAATAATAAAATTCCTCCAATAAACGCCAGAATCCGCCCTTTTTTCATACCTTAATTACCATTCATGGTGTAAATGTTCTAGAACAATTGCTACACAAGAGAATTTTTTGCCGGTCATGGCAATTTTTGCCGCCTGCAAAAGATAGTAGCGTTAAATTCCGGCGCCTAAATCGTGAACTGAAGACTAATTTCTACCTATTTAGAATATTTCGTTGTGTTTTTAAAGCAAGAAAGACTGGCATGGTTAATGCGTATATAAGAAAGCAGAAAGATAAAACTTTTTAGGAAAGAAAGCGATGATCAATAAGCTAAATAAGACACTTGATTTCTATCATAAAGCCTTAAATGTCGGTGCAGCCAGGCACGAGTTGCTATCAAGCAATATTGCGAATGCAGATACACCTAAATTTAAGGCAAGAGATGTTGATTTTATGAAAACGCTACAAAATGCCATGACATTTAATCCTAGCAATATGACGACAACTTCAACGATGCACATGAATGGTGATCGTGGTTTTAGATCAATTGCTTCTTCAGAATTGTTATATCGAATTCCTCAGCAGCCAAGTATAGACGGTAATACGGTTGATATGGATACCGAACGCATGCAGTTTATCAATAACTCGATCAAATACGATGCTGGGCTAACGTTCATCAACAATCAGTTTAGATTTGTATTGTCAGCTATCAGAGAAGGAAACGCATAAAAATGTCACTATTTAATGTCTTTAATATTGCTGGTTCAGCGATGGCTGCTCAATCACAACGACTCAATGTAGTCGCAAGTAATTTGGCGAATGCAGATAGCGTGGCAAGTTCAAATGGCCAACCCTATCGCGCGCGACAAGTTGTATTTAGCACATTGAGCACTGCTACCAAAGAAGCGAAAGGTGTAAAAGTTGCGGGCATTATCGAAGATAAGTCACCCATGAAGGTTGTTTTTGACCCGAAGCACCCAATGGCAGATGCAAAAGGTTATGTCACCATGCCTAATGTCAATGTGGTAGACGAAATGGTCAATATGATGTCAGCTTCGCGCGCTTATCAAAATAGCGTGAATTTGATGAATACCACAAAAGCTTTGTTGCAGAAAACATTAACTATCGGTCAATAAGAGGAACAGCTATGACTCAAGTGCAAAATTCAAATCCAATTACATCGTCTTTCTTGGACTCAGTTAAAACATCAAACAATACTGGAAAAAAAGAAGAGATTGATCCACAGGATCGATTTTTAAAACTACTGGTTACACAGATGAAAAATCAGAATCCATTGAAACCATTGGACAATGCAGAAGTGACCAGTCAGATCGCACAGATTAGTACAGTAACAGGTATCGAGAAGCTTAATACTACACTACAAAGTTTAGTGAGTGATGCAAACTCAAGACGTTCTTTAGAAGCAGCAACCATGATTGGGCGCGAAGTGTTAGTACCTGGCAGCATTATGAAGCTAGAAGACGGGGAAGGCCTGGCTGGTATAGAGCTAACTGAGGGAGCAGACAAAGTAACGATGACCATCAAGGATAGCGCTGGTGTCAAAGTTCGTGAGATTGATTTAGGAGCAAAAGCTGCTGGTATCAATCCTATTATTTGGAAGGGTGATACTGAAAGTGGTGCTGCTGCAGCCAATGGCAATTATAAATTTACAGTTAGTGCATGGCGCGATGGACAAGAGATCAATGTGACGCCATTAGCAGTTGGCAAGGTTGAGAGCGTATCTACCAGTGATAAAGGACCTACATTGGATGTGGGAGATCTGGGGCACGTTAATTTATCTGATATTAAACAAATACTCTAAGAGGAGCACAAAATGGGTTTTCAACATGGCTTAAGTGGCTTAAGAGCAGCATCAACGAATTTAGATGTAATAGGTAATAATGTGGCGAATGCAAATGTGATTGGATTTAAGCAATCCCAAGCGCAGTTCAGTGATATCTTTGCAAATTCACTCGGTGGCGCAGGGAGTAATCAGGTCGGGATTGGAACTCAAGTCAACACTATTGCTCAATCGTTTTCACAAGGGAATATCAGTAATTCAACTAATCCATTAGATATGGCGATCGTGGGTGGTGGGTTCTTTCGCTTAAGTGATAATGGCGCCATTAGCTTCAGTCGCAATGGTCAGTTTCACCTCGATAAGAGTGGATTCTTGGTTAATGCAGATAACTTAAATGTGACCGGTTATCCTGCTGATAAGAATGGAAAGATCATTGTGAGCGGACCAACGAATTTACAGCTTTCAACTGCCGAAATGACCCCGCAGGCTACAACAACATTTGAAACAGGAGTCAATCTTGATTCGCGCACGCTGGTACCAGCTACTTTACCGGCTTTTGATGCTACCGATCCTGACACTTACGCTAGGTCCACTTCAGGAACTATCTTTGATAGTTTAGGCAACTCACACGTGTTTACCTTATTTTTTCAAAAGTCAGCGCCAAGTACTTGGGATGTCTATGCGACTGTCGATGGTGCAGTCGATGCTTCGGGTGTGCCCGTTGGTGTTCAATTGGATGGTGGTTCTCCGTTAACGCTGACTTTTGACAGTAATGGGGTTATGACTGGGCCAACCGGTTCAGTAACTGCGTCAGTAGATTTGAGCGCTGTTGCAACCAATCTAGGAATTGCTGACTGGGGTGCTACGACACCACTCGATTTTGATTTCGACATTACCAGCTCTACACAATTTGGTAGTAATTTTGCGGTAAACAAACTGAGTCAAGATGGATTTACTTCAGGCAGGCTCGCCGGCTATGGTATTTCTGATGATGGCACTATCCAAGGTAATTACACGAATGGGGAAAATAGAACACTGGGACAACTTGTTCTGGCTAGTTTTGCAAATCCCAACGGTTTGAAGCCACAAGGAAATAATCAATGGGTTGAAACGGCAGCTTCTGGGTTACCACTGATCGGTGTGCCACTAACTGGAACGCTCGGAGAGATTCAATCGGCAGCAGTTGAAGAAGCAAATGTTGATTTGACGACAGAGCTTGTCAACTTGATTACAGCGCAGCGGGTTTACCAAGCAAATGCTAAGACCATCGAAACACAAGATGCTGTATTACAAACACTCGTTAATCTTTAATCAGAATTTATTTTTTATTTGATTTGAGTGATTGAATTTATAGGATTTAGCTATGGACCGATTGATTTACACTGCAATGACTGGTGCAATTCATACGATGACTCAACAAGCAACAACTGCCCATAATTTAGCCAATGTTTCGACTGCCGGCTACCGTGCTGAAGTTGATTCATTCCGCGCAGTGCCTGTTTATGGGGATGGATTGCCAACTAGAGCGTTTGTATTAGATTCAACCACTGGCGCTGATTTTACACCGGGGCCGATTCATCGTACGGGTCGTGATTTGGACGTAGCCGTACAAGGGTCGGGATGGATCGCGGTTCAGCTAGAAAATGGGGAAGAAGCCTATACGCGTCACGGTAATCTACAAGTTAATCCTAATGGATTATTGACTACAACCCAAGGTGGCGCAGCAGTTAAAGGTGAGGGGGGCGCCATTTCACTTCCACCGGATAGTCGTGTGGCAATTGGTAAAGATGGAACGGTTTCAATGATTCCCAATGATCCAAGGGTGACCGCAGTGATTGTAGTCGGTCGAATTAAACTCGTGAATCCACCGCCTGAGCAGCTCAAGAAGGGCCTTGATGGCTTATTCCGGTTAAAAGAGGGAAAAGAAGCGCCAGTCGACCCAAATGTTGTATTAGTTGAAGGAGCGATTGAGGGAAGCAATGTCAATGTTGTGCACGAGATGGTCAATATGATTTCGCTTGCGAGGCAATTCGATATGCAAATGAAAATCTTAGATAGTGCACAACAAAATTCCCAACGTGCCAGTGAATTTATGGTTTATAGCGGTTAATTAGTAGCATTCTGACAGAAAAGGTAAAAAAATTATGATTCGTTCATTATGGATATCAAAAACAGGGTTAGACGCACAACAAACCAAGATGGATGTCATTGCTAACAACTTGGCAAATGTTAGCACGAACGGCTTTAAACGGATGCGGCCAGTTTTTGAAGACTTGCTCTATCAAACTATCCGTCAGCCTGGGGCCCAGTCTTCTCAGCAAACACGTCTGCCATCAGGACTTCAAATTGGAACAGGAGTACGGCCTGTTGCAACAGAAAATATTATGCTTCAAGGTAATTTTTCACAAACAGGAAATACGCGGGATATTGCCATTAAAGGGGAAGGCTTTTTTCAAATCATGTTACCCGATGGTACATTTGCTTATACGCGTGATGGTGCATTCCAGTCCGATGATCAAGGTCAGGTGGTTACATCGAGCGGCTTTGTTTTGCAGCCCCCAGTTTCAATTCCACCTAATGCTACCAGCATTACCGTTGGGCGTGATGGAACTGTATCAGCCATATTGCCAGGCGCTACATTGTCTACCCAGATCGGCAATATTCAGCTTGTAAGCTTCATTAATTCAGCTGGTTTGCAAAGAGCAGGAGAGAATTTATATTTTGAAACCGTCTCCAGTGGGCCACCTAATCCCAATATCCCTGGTACAAATGGGCTAGGTTTACTCTATCAAGGTTTCGTTGAGACTTCTAATGTTAATGTGGTCGAGGAGTTGGTTGAAATGATACAAACTCAAAGGGCCTATGAAATCAATTCGAGATCTATACAAACTTCCGATCAAATGCTTGGTAGGCTAACTCAGCTATAACATCATCAATATGCGAAATCTTATTAACCTCATACTTAGAAGCAATAAGATCAGAATATTGGGATTGATGATAATAATCATCGGGGCAGCGGGTTGTTCATTGCTGACACCCGCTCCAAAGGTTCATCAACCGATGACGATGCAACCTCATCCGGTTCCCAGTATCACACCTAGAGAAGCAAATGGGTCAATTTATCATGTTGCTTACAGCCATCCTACCCAGCGCTATATTCCCTTATTTGAGGACCGCCGTGCTCGTGGAATTGGTGACACAATCATTGTCAATCTCAATGAAAGAACGAATGCCAGTAAAAGATCTGCGAGTAATATCGGGCGAGAAAGCCAAACTAGCTTTTCTATCCCATCGTTTTTGGGATTGCCATTAAAGAAAATCTTTCAAGGTGTAGATCTTGAAACAGAGTCAGAAAATAAGTTTGATGGAAAGGGCGCAAGTTCCAGTAATAACAATTTTACCGGGACCATTACTGTTACCGTGGTTGATGTTTTACCTAATGGAAACTTACTGGTAAGCGGTGAAAAGCAAGTTGGTATTAATCAAGGACATGAATTTATTCGTCTTTCAGGTGTAATTAATCCAATCAATATCATGAATAACACGGTTTCTTCAATCCAGGTTGCGGACGCACGTATTGAATACCGGGGAAGTGGTTATCTGGATGAAGCGCAAACAATGGGTTGGTTATCTCGATTCTTTCTTACCGTTTTGCCATTCTAATCATGCAATAGCTGATTTATTTATCGATTCAAAACCTAACTAAGAGACATGAGTATGTTGATTTTCCGTAGATGGATATTATGGTTTAGTTTAATAAACTGCCTGATTCTACCGAGCTATAGTTTTGCTGAACGTATCAAAGATCTTGCAAGTATCCAAGGGGTGAGGACCAATCAATTGATTGGTTATGGCTTGGTTGTAGGGCTGGATAATAGTGGCGATATGACAACCCAAACTCCTTTTACGGTACAAAGTATTGTCAGTATGCTCGGGCAATTAGGTATTAATTTACCGCCTGGAACTAATCTGATGTTACGTAATGTTGCTGCGGTTATGGTTACTGCAACTTTACCAGCATTCTCAAGGCCTGGTCAGTTGATTGATGTTACGGTTTCATCAATGGGAAATGCTAAAAGTATTCGAGGGGGGACATTATTGATGACCCCTTTGAAAGGAATTGATAATCAAGTTTATGCAGTCGCACAAGGGAATATACTGGTAGGTGGTGCTGGGGGTGCCGCAGCAGGCAGTAGCGTTCAAGTAAACCATTTAGCATCAGGTCGTATCCCCGGTGGTGGTATTGTTGAGCGTGCGGTTGAATCAGCTTTGGGTCAGGGAGAATTCGTGAATCTTGAGTTACATTCCACAGATTTCACGACTGCACGACGGATTACCGAAGCTATTAACCGTATATTTCCTCACGGGACAGCTTATTCTGTGGATGGTCGTGTTATTCAACTTAAGGCGCCGCAGGATGTTAATCAACGTGTTGCATTTATTTCTCAAATTGAAAGCCTTGATGTGACCCCTGCGCAGGGGATAGCAAAGGTGATTGTTAATGCTCGAACCGGTTCAGTTGTCATGAACCAAACCGTAACTTTAGAAGCCAGTGCAGTAGCGCATGGCAACCTTTCTGTCATCATTAACAGCCAGCCGATTATTAGTCAACCGGGTCCTTTTGCTGAACGGGGAGAAACGGTTGTTACTTCACAAGCACAAATTGAAGTTCGCTCGGACGAAGGGAACCTCATGATGGTACAGAGTGGTGCAAATTTGGCCGAAGTTGTGCAAGCGCTAAATACCATTGGCGCGACACCACAAGATTTGTTGGCTATTTTGCAAGCGCTAAAGGCTGCAGGCTCACTGCGTGCAGAGTTAGAAATAATTTAATCGTAATGTTCAACAAGGCTGTTGCATGAAGTTACTAAGCGCATTTGATACCTCAACTCAGTTGGCGATTGATACCAAGGGTATCGATAACCTTCGACTACAAGCAAGGCAGAACGAAGACGAAGGATTGAAACAAACTGCAAAGCAATTTGAGTCATTAATGGTCAATATGATGCTAAGAAGTATGCGAAGCGCAACACCGAAGAACGGTATCTTTGATAGTGAACAATCACAGTTTTATACACAAATGCTCGATCAGCAATTTTCACAAAATCTTTCTTCTCAAGGGATAGGATTAGCGGAAATGTTGGTCCAGCAGCTTAGAAAAGATTCTTCTGGGAATTTGATTGATCATCCAATCTCAGAAGCCGAGTCGATTTTATCATCTATCGAATCAAGTGCTGAAAGAAATGGGTTGATTTCATTGGCGCCAAGCGAACCTAAGGATTTGCCAAATTCGCTGTGGACAAACCCGAAACAGGAGACGAGTAGACCGATATCAATGTTCCAATCATATCAGTCGACAGTGATGCCGTTGGAAGTAAATAAATCAAATGCTTCCAAATCAATGCAATCATTGCAAGGTAAGCCAAATGATTTTGTTAATTTGGTTCAGCCTTATGCGAGAGCCATTGCTAAAGAAACAGGTATTCCAGAGCAGTTTATGATTGCACAGGCAGCGCTTGAAACTGGGTGGGGGAAACATCAAATTCGTTTGTCAGAGAATCAACCTAGCTACAATCTTTTTGGAATTAAAGCAGGAAAAAACTGGAAAGGGCCTGTGGCTGAGGCCGTTACGACTGAATATATTAATGGGGTAGCACAGAAAGTAGTCGATAAATTTCGTGTTTATCGTTCATATGAAGAATCCTTCCGTGATTATGCCAATCTTCTCTTAACGAATTCACGTTACAGTGGGGTACTTAAGACTCAAAGTGCGGTTGCTTTTGCATGGGGGTTACAGCAAGCGGGATATGCAACTGATCCATACTATGCACAAAAGTTAATTAAAATCTTGAATAGTGAAGTATTCCAAATTAATAAAATTCCAAGTTAAAGAGCTTCTAATTGCTTAACTGATGAATATTTTTGCCGTTAACAATACTAGTTGAAATTGATTTAATTGTAATATGCGATAAAGGAACAAGATAATGGGGAATAGTATATTAAATATTGGAGTTTCAGGACTTCAAGCAGCTCAGGCAGCTTTATTGACGACTAGCCACAATATTAGCAATGCGCATACACCAGGTTATAATCGACAACAGGCTATACAGAGTACTAATATTCCTCAACCGGCTGGAACAGGATTTCTTGGTCAAGGTGTTCATATTTCAACGGTGCAGCGAGTTTACAGTGAATTTCTTTATAGCCAAGGATTGCAAGCGCAAACACAGAGTAGTCAGCTAGATAGTTACTATACTCAGATTAAGCAAGTGGATAATCTGCTTGCGGATACGACTTCAGGCCTTACGCCTGCATTGCATAATTTCTTTAAAGCAGTGCACGATGTGGCTTCCAATCCTTCATCAGTCCCTTCAAGGCAGTCCCTGTTGAGTAATGCAGAAGCTCTGGTTGGGAGATTCCAGAGTATGGATCAACGTCTATCGGAAATACGCGAAGGTATCAATAGTCAAATAACTAGTACTGTTGATGAGGTTAATTCATTAGCTAAAGAAATCGCTACATTAAATATCAATATTCAGGCTGCAGAAGGTTCAACTAATGGGCAACCGGTTAATGATATGCTTGATCAGCGTGATACATTAGTCAGGCAACTGAGTGAGCTAGTTAATGTGACGGTTGTACGTCAAGATAATGGGCATCATAATGTTTTTATTGGTAATGGTCAGGCGCTTGTAGTCGGATCGCAGTCAATGGCCCTTAAAGCACTTCCTTCCCCTGATGATCCTGGCAAAATTACTATTGCGCTCGATGCAGGTAATAATACTATTTTATTACCTGAAAAACAGCTACAAGGTGGAAGTTTGGGTGGAATGCTAGATTTTCGCCAGAACTCATTAGATAAAGCACAAAATACACTAGGATTAATTGCAATTGGACTCGCCCAAACTTTTAATGATCAACACCATTTAGGTCAAGATTTAAATGGTGCGCTGGGTGAAGATTTTTTTGAAGTTCCTGAACCCAAAGTAATATCGTTAGCGGGGAATAGTTCAACTTCAACAATAACAGCGAGTATTAGTAGTGTAGGTGATCTTAATACGAGTGATTTTCAGTTCAACTACGATGGATCACAGTATACGTTAACAAGGTTGTCTGATAATGTATCAGTTAGTTCAGCAACGGCACCATCCATAGGGAGCCCACTCACATTAAGTGGTATCAGTGTTACCGCTGCAACTATTCAACCCAATGAAAGCTTTGTAATTCAACCTGCTCGTAATGGTGCAAAAGATATAGCAACCGCTATTAATGATACATCTAAAATTGCAGCAGCAGCCCCAATTCGTTCGCAAGCCGCAAGTACGAATACCGGATCAGCTACGATTAGTGCTGGAATTGTAAATCCATTACCCATTGATCCTGATTTATCACAATCAGTAACGATTAAGTTTCATACACCTTCTGATGGTATGTTTGATGTTACTGGAACAGGAGCGAGTTTGCCTGCCATGAATCAAACCTACACTGAAGGTGCCGATATTAGTTTTAATGGCTGGACTGTGCAAATTAGTGGAGTCCCTGAAGCTGGTGATGAGTTTACGATTTCTCCAAATACAGGAGGTATTGCTGATAACCGGAATGCACTATTGTTAGCGGGATTGCAAACCAAGAATACACTTCAAGATGGGACGGCCTCATTTCAATCAACTTATGCACAATTGGTCAGTCAGGTTGGTAATAGAACACGAGAGCTCGAAGTTACTAGTAAAGCACAGGCTAATTTACTTGCTCAAACAGATCAATCGATACAGGCTTTGTCAGGTGTTAACCTTGAAGAAGAAGCAGCTAATTTGCTACGTTATCAGCAAGCTTTCCAAGCGTCTGGGAAAGTCATTGAGGTTAGTCATTCGTTGTTTGATACCTTACTCAGAATTTAAAAGAACCGATTCAAATTAGAGGAGTTAACCGAGCATGCGCGTAAGTACAAATACCATGTATGATCAAGGAGTGCAATCAATGCTTAAGCAACAAGAAGCTTTATTTAAACTCCAGCAACAAATCTCCGTGGGCAAAAGAATTGTTACGCCATCCGATGATCCAGTAGCGGCTGCACGTGCTCATGAAGTATCCCAAGCTGCTTCGATTAATTCTCAGTATGCTGAGAATCGTGATAAAGCAAAAGCCAGTTTGGGCTTAGTTGAAAGTAATCTTCAAGGTGTCTCAACAATTATACAAAATGTTCGGTCTATTGCTGTGGCTGCGGGCAACCCAATTTTGTCTGAAAGTGATCGAAGGGTAATGGCTGTAGAGCTAAGAGGTCGATTGGAGGAGTTGATCGGATTAGCTAATAGCGCAGATAGCGAAGGTAATTTTTTATTTTCTGGTTATCAGGCGAAAGTTCAACCTTTTGTAAAGAATGCAGGTGATGTTCAGTATGCTGGTGATCAAGGACAACGTCTTACCCAAGTCACGAGTTCTCGTCAGATTGCAGTGAGTGATACAGGTTCAAATATCTTTGAACGAGTCATGGATGGTAATGGGATTTTTACTACTTCAGCAAATGCCAGTAATACTGGGACTGGGATTATTGGTGTCGGCTCGGTAACCGATCCGACCAATTTAACTGGCGATGACTATGAAATAAATTTTCATGTAACCCAAGATCCGCTCACTCTAAAAGATATCATTACCTATGATGTGTTGAATACGACAACAAGTTCTACAATTTCTACAGGAAATACCTTTGTAGATGGAAATATGATTGCTTTTGATGGATTGCAGTTCGATATTAAGGGTAAACCAGCTGATGGCGATCGATTTAAAGTAGAACCCAGTTCTCAACAAAGTATTTTTAAAACGATCGATAATTTAATTAACGTTTTAGAAACGACAACGAATGACCAAAGTGGTAAAACAAATTTAACAAATTCATTGAATACTGCTATGCAGAACCTTGATCAGGGCTTGGATAATGTTTTGAGTATACGAGCATCAGTTGGAGTGAAACTGCAAGAGATCGATGCTTTACAGAGTATTGGAGAAGATAATGCCTTGCAATATGATCAAACACTCTCTCGATTACAAGATCTGGATTATGCAAAAGCGTTATCTGATTTTACAAGACAACAAGGTCTTCTAGAAGCTGCGCAGCAATCTTTTATTCGTATTTCAGGGCTATCACTTTTCAACAAGCTATAAAAGAAACATTTAATGCTATGTTTTATTGAGGTATTGCTGATGCAGATGTCTAAGCCATACCAATAAAACAGCGCTGATGGGAAGCGCTAATAATATACCAATAAAACCGAAAAGCTGTCCAAAAGCAAGCAGAGCGAAGATAACTATAACTGGGTGTAAGCCAATACGGTCTCCCACTAGCCAGGGTGTAACCAGCATACTTTCTAATAATTGACCAGAACCGAATACAACTAAAACCCAGATAATATCTCCCCAATCTTGGAATTGGACCAGCGCAGCAAACGTAGCCAATGACAAACCAACGATCGCACCTAAATAGGGAACGAATACTAAAATTCCAGCAACTAGGCCAATAGGTAAAGAGAATTCTAATCCAGTCAACCATAGTCCAGTTACATAGAAGATACACATTAATAAAATAACAGCTATTTGCCCCCTAAGGAATTCAGCGAGGACTCGATCTGCTTCGCGTGCCATTGGGTAAATCTGTTTCTTCCATATGGATGGGATCCACTCGTTGAGCTCTGTGAGTAAACTGTTCCAATCTCGTAATAAATAAAAGAGTACGACGGGTACCAGTAGTAGATTCATAATGAAATCTAATATAGCCATGCCCCCACTTGTCAGAGAAGGTAACATTTTGGCTGCAATGCCTCCAGCGCTTTTCCAATGTTCAGTAAACGCTTGCTTTAGTACAGCAATATCTAATTGAAGATCAATCCCAAGCGTAGATTTTAGCCATGGGATTCCTGTTTCACGAATTGTTTCAAGATATTCGGGTGTTCGTTCGATCAGCCGCAAAATCTCTCGCTCGAATAAGGGCATCATTACTAGGATTAATGCCGTAAAAATGGCAAGTGATAAAACCATGACCAGAATTGTTCCAATCGTTCGAGAGATATTATGAGTGTTCAACCAAGAAACGAATGGATTACAGATATAAGCAATAACTGCTGCTAATAGAAACGGTGTTAATATCGGACTTAGCAGATAAGTTAAAGAACCAGAAACGGCGATTAGTAGCACCCAAAAAAGAAAGTGACGATCAATAGAATGTTTGGAATCCATTTGCGGTAAAATTACGAATGCAAATAGCGTCACTCTAACTGTAACCAATTGAGAACTCAACTTGACTTCATCTGATTCTAAGTATACTGCCGCCGATCAACTCTCGTATCGTGACGCGGGCGTCAATATTGATGCGGGTAATTTATTAGTAGAGAGAATAAAACCCTTTGCAAAACGTACCTGGCGGCCAGAAATTATTGGAGGGATTGGAGGGTTTGGTGCACTATTTGAAATTTCAAAGAAATATCGACAACCTGTTTTAGTTTCAGGAACTGATGGTGTGGGTACCAAGCTAAAATTAGCTTTCCACCTTAATCGCCATGATCGTATCGGTATCGACTTAGTTGCAATGAGTGTCAATGATATTTTAGTTCAGGGTGCTGAACCCCTCTTTTTTCTAGACTACTTCGCTTGTGGTAAGTTGAATGTCGATATAGCGGCGAAAGTCATAGAAGGTATTGCAGTAGGCTGTGAGCAAGCTAAATGTGCACTTATTGGTGGGGAAACAGCAGAAATGCCCGGAATGTATCCTGAAGGGGAATATGATTTAGCAGGTTTTGCAGTAGGCGTTGTAGAGAAGGACCAAATAATTGATGGAACCTCAATCACTGAAAATGATGTAGTTCTGGGTATGGCCTCAAGTGGGGCGCATTCTAACGGTTTCTCACTTATTCGTAAAATTCTTGAATATCATCCAGTTGATTCAAATTCTAAGCTTGTAGATGATGTTAAGCTCCTAGATGCAATTATGGAACCCACACGTATCTATGTTAAAGCCATACTAGAATTGAAAAACCATATACGAATTAAAGGCCTGGCTCATATCACGGGTGGAGGTCTTCTTGAAAATATTCCACGTGTTCTCCCAGCAAATCTTAGAGCAGTGCTGCATAAGGGTTCTTGGGCCGTACCACCATTATTTACATGGCTGCAAGCACATGGAAATGTTGCTGATGAAGAAATGTATCGAGTTTTTAATTGTGGAATAGGAATGATAATCGTTCTAGCACCGGAATATGTCGATGAAGCTTTGGCAGTGCTTAAAACTTATAATGAAACCGTCTGGCAAATCGGTACAGTTCAACCAAATCCTACAAATGATCAACGTGTATTGATTGTTTGATTTAGGAAATGATGCAGTCGTTGATCATTCTTATTTCTGGTCGAGGTAGTAACTTGCAAGCCTTGATCACAGCAAACTTACCTGTCAAATCAATCGTCGTTATTAGTAACAATCCTTCGGCATCAGGACTAGCAGTTGCTCAGTCGCATCAGATTGCAACGCATGTTATCGACCATCGATGTTATCTGGATCGTGATTCATTTGATGCCGAACTTGCTAGACAAATCGATAGATATCAACCTGATTTAATTGCACTGGCTGGTTTCATGCGTATACTAGGCGATAAATTCATTAATCGCTATCATGGTAAGTTAATCAATATTCACCCATCTTTACTACCGTCTTTTCCAGGACTAAACACCCATGCGCGAGCTTTGGAGCAAGGTGTAAAAATTCATGGTTGTACCGTTCACTTTGTAACGAATCAATTAGATCATGGCCCGATTATTATTCAAGCAGCAGTTCCCGTTTTTCCTGATGATACATCCGATATACTTGCTAATCGGGTCCTAAAGCAAGAGCATTTGGTTTACCCTACCGCAGTACGCTGGTTTTTAGAAAGCCGTATCAAACTAAAAGACGATCAGGTCAAGATATCATCAGCCTTGAATGTGGACCAAACGCTCTATTCACCGACTATTGATTAGAAGTTCTTCTCCCCCCCTGGTTTTCAAAGAGATAATGAGTAGTAGCTATCTACACAACTAGCGTGTAATTATTAAATTCTGACTTTACTATTCATCATGCGCTTAACAACTATTCAACTGGAAATGGCTATTCAAGCTATCAGAAAAATTCTTCCCCTCAATTTTCCTGCCGACATTCTTATGCGTGGATTTTTCCGTGAGAATCCTATGCTGGGGCATAATGATCGAGCCATTATTGCAGAAATTGTGTTTGGTATTTTACGCCATAAGTATTTTTTAGACACACTAGCTGAAAAAGCTACGCCGCGCGCGCTTTTGTTAGCTTATTTAGCTAAATTTCAAGGTATAAATTA
>SSFW01000008.1 GCA_008015595.1 Nitrosomonas sp.
GTAACGAGCGAGCCAAAATGCAACATACCACTTGGTGTGGGTGCAAAACGCCCTCTATACATTGTAGTTTCTTGTATCTGACGCATTATTCAGGCTGGATACCGTGTTATTGAAATAGTGGGTTAACCCATTTTCGAACTACTATCAGAACGACTATCCATCGTCAGTATAATTTAAGCGCATTTAAGATGATGAGTGCCCAACTTTGTATTCAATTCGATAGACTATTTTTTGGGTAGAGGCCATCGTGCATATTCATATTCTTGGTATCTGTGGAACATTTATGGGTGGATTGGCTGTGCTGGCGCGCGAATCGGGTCATAAGGTTACCGGCTGTGATCTTAATGTCTACCCACCGATGAGTACTCAGCTCCGTTCTCTGGGTATAGAGTTAATTGAAGGGTATAGCCCGGAACAGCTCAAACTCAATCCTGACTTGTATGTAATTGGTAACGTTGTGACTCGGGGTAATCCCCTCATGGAAGCAATTCTTAATCAGAATTTACCTTATAGTTCAGGCCCTCAGTGGCTCGCTGAGCATGTTCTTAGAAAGAGATGGGTGCTAGCTGTAGCCGGTACCCATGGAAAAACAACAACGAGCTCGATGTTAGCTTGGATACTTTCTTTCGCTGGATTGGATCCGGGTTTTTTGATTGGAGGGATACCAGAAAATTTTGGTGTCTCAGCACGACTAACCGGAGAATCTGTTTCTGGAACGAACCGGGAAGCTTCGCCTTTTTTTGTTATTGAAGCGGATGAATATGACACAGCTTTCTTTGATAAGCGTTCAAAATTTGTTCATTATCATCCCAGAACATTAATATTAAATAACCTTGAGTATGATCATGCTGATATTTTTCCTGATTTAGCATCGATTCAGAAACAGTTTCATCATTTAATCCGGACCGTTCCTAGCAACGGGCTTATCGTTGCGAATGGGCGTGAGAGTAGTCTGCAGCAAGTTATTGCTCAAGGCTGCTGGACACCAATCGAGTTTTTTGGAGTACCGACAGAGTGGGCAGTTAAGTTATCTTCACAGGGTGCAATTGAGGTTTATTTCAACGAGGCCTGTCAAGGTACATTAGATTGGGATTTATTGGGGGAACATAATCTAATGAATGCCTTGGCTGCAATTGCGGCAGCGCGCCATGCTGGCGTTCCCTCTCAAATGGGTTTGCTTGCTTTATCGCAGTTTAAAAATGTCAAGCGTCGTATGGAAGTGAAAGGTATCGTCAACAATATTACCGTATACGACGATTTTGCTCATCATCCTACTGCAATTCGAACAACGTTAGAGGGGTTACGCACTAAAGTTGGTGAGGCTCGAATTATTGCTGTTTTGGAACCTCGCTCAAACACCATGAAAATGGGCGTATGGAAAGATAGTTTGGCTCAAAGCTTAAATATCGCAGATCAAATATTTTGCTATACCGATCAAGTCGATTGGGATGTAACGTCAGCGCTACAATCAATCAAACATAAAGCAGTTGCATACAGCCAGATGCAAGAATTGATCAATGCGGTTGCACTCATGGCGCATGCAGGTGATCATATTTTAATCATGAGTAATGGCGGTTTTGGCGGCATCCATGAAAAACTGCTGTTAATGCTGCGAAAGTAAATCGATTCAATTGTCGGTGAATACGTCCCTGCCAGGGGATCGAGGGGAATCTGAGCGGCTAAGATACTTGACGTGCGACAATTTGTCGCATGGTTTAGTTGGTTAATTTACGCTAATGTAGCATTAAAATTAAATTGTATGAAAAGTAATGCGCGCGCAAGTCACATGTTCAATCGACTCCTTCTTTCCCCACTCAACAAAAATTTACATCGGCTATTTCTTTTAAGAAGTATTGCAATCATATTGCAATGCCCTTTGTTCTTCTTGGTTTATTCTTTTATCGAACAAGATATTCCCTGGGCTGAATTGATTGCTGTCGTTGTCGGGCTAACTATTATCAATATAATGACTTGGTATCGACTTCATCAGAATTGGCCAGTTACCAATCTAGAATTTTTTTTACAGCTTCTGGTCGATGTATTGGCACTTACTGCGCTCTTGTATTTCAGCGGGGGATCAACCAATCCTTTCATCTCGTTTTACTTGCTTCCACTGATTATCGCTGCAACGATCTTGCCCTGGCGTTATACCTGGTTAATCGCTGCAATTTCCATCGCCTGTTATACCATTTTATTGTTTGAATATGTGCCGTTACCCCATGATCACTCTGACGATCATAGTGCACATCTCATGGAGTTTAATCTGCACGTTTCAGGCATGTGGTTTACCTTTGTATTGAGTACCGTTTTAATTGCATGGTTTATCGTTAGAATGAGCCATTCTATTCGTCAACGAGATAAAGAGCTTGCTGAAGCGCGAGAGCAAGCGCTGTGTAACGAACAAATTATTGCACTTGGGACACTTGCAGCCGGCGCGGCTCATGAACTGGGAACACCTTTGTCGACGATGGCTGTTATTGCAGGTGAGCTCCAACAGGAATTTCCTGAGAATGGTGAATATCAAAAAAATATCTATACATTGCGCGATCAAATTACGCATTGCAAGCATATATTGACTCAGCTATTGGCAAATGCCGGCCAAGCCAGAACTGAGAATGCGAGTACTCAGTCTGTCGATGTGTTCTTGAAGCAAGTTCTTGATAAGTGGAAGCTCATTCGTCCGTCTGTAAAGTTTCAGTATAGTTGTGATGGTCAACAACCTGTACCGCATATCATGAATACCCAGTTACTCAGCCAGTCTATTCTTAATTTATTGAACAATGCGGCTGATGCATCTGTGAATCAAGTCAAAATTCGGAGTTATTGGGATCAGAATTCGCTGAACCTAGAAATTCACGATGATGGTGAAGGATTAACGCCCGAAGTAATGCAACATGCGGGGGAAGCCTTTTTTACCAGTAAAGCGCCTGGCCAAGGTTTTGGTATTGGATTGTTTCTCGCCAATGCCAATATAGAGCGTTTTGGAGGCAGCGTGCATTTATTTAACCATCCAGAAGGGGGGGCGTGTATTCATCTTACGCTCCCCCTACTACCTCAATCTTCCTAACGCAATTGCTTATGCAATGAACTGTCAATGAATGTACTGAATAGCACAGAAATAGAGCAACCTTCATTGCTCATTGTCGATGATGATAGTGTTTTTTGCGAAGTGCTTACAAAAGCAATGGTTAAGCGGGGATTTGAAGTGATTTGCGCCCATACCATTGCATCTGCAATGGAAAAAATTGAGTCGTTGATGCCTGAATACGCGATTATCGATTTAAAACTCGCAGATGAGTCTGGCTTGACGCTCGTCGAAAAAATCAGAAAATTAGACCCAGGGACCCGAATCATCATGCTGACCGGCTATGCAAGTATCGCAACCGCCATCGAAGCCATTAAACTCGGCGCGACTCATTACCTTGCCAAACCTGTCGATGTGAACGAGATATTAGCTGCATTTGAACGAACATCGGGTGAAGCAAATGTTCCCATTAGTCCTAATCCATTGTCCGTGGATCGCTTAGAATGGGAATATATTCACCGCATTCTTGCAGAGAATAATAACAATATTTCGGTAACGGCTCGGATCTTGAATATGCATCGCAGAACACTCCAGCGCAAACTTGCAAAAAAACCGGTTTAATCGGTTGTTACTCCTCATCCACACTTTGCTTATGGTTAAGTGATAAGTTTGCTATCGGGTTTTCTTGCTTTGTACTAGCCCGTAATTTATCAAGCCGTCCAAGTTCGTAATGAACGAAAGCGA
This sequence comes from Nitrosomonas sp., assembly GCA_008015595.1. GTDB lineage: Bacteria > Pseudomonadota > Gammaproteobacteria > Burkholderiales > Nitrosomonadaceae > Nitrosomonas. Next base: position 3,770 of record SSFW01000008.1, read on the forward strand.
GCGCAGTCCATGTGGGCGCAAATAAATTAAGAAAGGGGACAAACTGCAGAAATCCTGTTAGCAACCCAAGACTCCAGAGAGAGGGTTTGTTAGAAGCCAACAACTGGGTTAATTCCTCTGGACTAGCGTGTTCGGATAGTGCGTCGTAGCAGAATAATCGTTGATTGAAATACGCGGCCGCAATAAATGAAATCACAATCCCTATGCCGAAAAACCACAACGGCAATGCAATGCTCCAAAGCAATAAAAATACCAATAGCGCTGATAGTACATGCTTTACATTACCCATGACGCTACCGCCCAGCTTCCGTTCAAGATGGGGATAGTATTGTTTAGCAACAAAATTGATGAGGGAAGGCATAACAAACAGAGCGGTTATCATTAGCGTAGTGATGATAACGAGTGCAATGAAAAGAAGGATATTAACAAGACCTTCCAGGCTGTTTGCGATTTTTACTAAGTATGATTCTTCAAGCCAATCTTTAATTTGAGTCGTTGAAATGAACTCTACGATACCACCCGATACATGGGCCCAAAGAAAGTGACTCAGCAAGATCCAAATCAAGCATGAGACGATTAATGGCCAAATGAGTATCCATTGAATCTTCAAATTAAAAAGATTACGAAAAGCAATTAAAACTGAACTGATAATCTGTGTCATTGAACCTCTTCATTACAAAATAAAATTGAACGAGCCTAAATGTTAATAAAAAATTGACAGTGGTTATTATATAGTTAGTTTTGTTACCTATAGAGTAAGCTCTTGTATCGTCGAGGTAATAACTGCTCATTCATTTTCTTGATACATAAATTTCTGGACAGCCTTGTGTAATTCTGCTATTAAAGAGGTGGCTGTTAGATATGAATGGTCTAAGAGCAGTTAAAGAAGTTAAATAAAATAAGTTAATTCATCATATTTGTTTAATAGGAGACTAAAATGAGATTTGCACTTTTTGCAGCTGTACTAGCAGCGTTTATGTTAACTGCGTGTGGTGACCCAAAACCAGGGCAATATCCTCCCAGCATTATGATGGAACGTGACTCAATGCCTGATAAGGCTGAAGATAAAAAATAAGAAAATTGACTCAATTTCGAAACCGCCCTTCATCACTGGGGGCGGTTTTTTTATTGGTAGTGGATTTAAAATTGAATTAATGGTGCTTGAACGGTGTGTTAACGCTTTACTCGTAACGGAGTGCATCGACTGGCTTTAAAGCAGCTGCTTTTCTCGCTGGGTAGAATCCAAAAAATATACCGATTGCTGTTACGAATATAAATGCTAATCCGATCATATTAAACGTGACCACGATGGGCATATCAGTGGATTGACTCACCATCCAGGCACCACCAATCCCTAGAGCAACTCCTATTAGTCCGCCTAATATACAGATAACCAACGCTTCTAGAAGAAATTGCATCAGAATGATTCGATAGCTTGCGCCAATTGCCATACGAATACCAATTTCTCGGGTTCGTTCCGTAACAGAAACGAGCATGATATTCATAATACCGATTCCGCCGACTAATAGCGAGATCGAGGCAATTGAACCGAGCATCCAGGCCATTACCTTAGCAGTAGTACTTGCAACGGTTGCCAATGCAGTTAAGTTGCGTACCGTAAAATCATTCTCCATTTTATCTGCGATCCGATGCCGCTGCCTTAATAACTGAGTAATTTCTGCTTCTGCTTCGTCTAATGTATCGGATGATTTTGCTTGAACAAGCATATGATTAATTGATCCTGGGAATTGGTTGCCCAGAATCTGGCGTTGCGCCGTTGTGATTGGAACAAAGACATTATCGTCTTGATCACGCCCACTCAAGCTTTGTCCTTTTACGGCGAGTATTCCCACCACGAGAAAGGGCTTATTGGAAATTCGAAAGGTTTTACCAATGGGATCTTCATTGCCAAATAAATTTTCAGCGGTAACGCTACCTAGGACTGCAACGCGTATCGCAGAACGTAAATCTGCGTCGGCAAAGATTGAACCATCTGCTAATTCCCAATTGCTGACAGAAAAGTAATCGGGTGTTACGCCAGTGATAGAGGTGCTCCAATTGTTAGCGCTATAGCTGAGTTGAGCAATTCCTGAGATAACGGGCGCTGTCGCTTCAATGCTGGGTAATTCAGCAACGGCTTGTGCATCGCTGATAGTCAATGTCCGCACACTGCCACTACCAAATCGTAAACCGCCAGAAGAAGTAGCGCCTGGAACAACGATCAATAAATGACTTCCCATAGAAGCAATCGTATTATTGATATTAATTTGAGCACCTTGGCCAATCGATAGCATCAGTACGACCGCAGCGACACCAATAATCATGCCAAGCATTGTTAACCCGGTTCGTAATCGATTGAGCTTTAATGCACGTAACGCTTCACCAATGATAACGAGTAGATTCATGCTAGTTACTCAGTTTGACCTCATTTTGGACGATACGACCATCTTTTAATCGGATGAGGCGTTGTGCGTGGGTGGCGATATCTTCTTCGTGGGTAATTAATACGATAGTAATTCCTTGATTGCGATTGAGCTGTGTAAATAAAGTCATGATGTCGTGGCTAGTTTGAGTGTCGAGATTGCCTGTGGGTTCATCCGCTAATAGAAGCTGAGGTTGGTTGATGAGCGCACGACTAATTGCAACGCGTTGTTGCTGCCCCCCAGAAAGTTGGTTTGGAAGATGATCTCTATATTTGCCTAATCCTATTAAATCAAGCATTGCTTGCGATCGTTTTAGACTTTCTTTGCGTCCAATGCCAGCATAAAGAAGGGGGATAGCGATATTCTCTAATGCTGTCATGCGTTTTAACAAATTAAAGCTTTGAAACACAAACCCAATATTTTGATTACGAACATGCGCTAACTCATTACTATTCATCGTGGCAACATTGCGGCCAGAAAGCCAATAATTGCCACTGGTTGGCGTATCAAGGCAACCTAAGATATTCATCAACGTTGATTTCCCAGATCCAGAATGCCCCATGATGGCTATAAACTCACCTTGATTGATTGTTAAGCTGATATCGAATAATACAGGTTGGCTGATCAACTCTCCCGAACGATCGGTCAATTCATAGGATTTACACAAACGATCGATTTGGATCAAGATTGGGTTGGGAGCAGGCTGGTTAACTACAGACATTAAAACATTCTGAATCTAAAGTTGCTGGCAGAAGATTCTTTCGATTTACTACTTTTGCTATCACTCACAATGATTTCATCACCCACATTCAGATCACCAGAAACAATCTCGGTCATGTGACCATCTGTTACGCCTGTGGTGACTTGGACTGGTTGCTGCGCTTGATTTTTTAAACGATAAAGCTGGGTACCTTGCGGCGCCTGGTTAACACCACTGATTTGTGCTTCATCACGACTCGGTTTATATCGCAGCGCTGCGTTGGAGATTCTTAGCACATCTCGTTTGTGATTAATGACAAATCGGACATTAGCAGTCATTCCAGGGAGCAAAATTCCGTCTCGATTCTCAACTGCTGCGACAACGTTATACGTTACGACATTTTCTTGGATAGTGGGGTTTAAGCGTATCTGTTTGACGGATGCGGTAAATTCTCGTTCTTGGAACGCATCGACATTGAATGTGATTTCTTGTGTCGTTTGAATTTGACCAATATCCGCTTCAGCGACACTGATATTGATTTGCATTTGGTAAAGATCTTTTGCAATTTGAAATAAGATCGGTGTTTGGAAATTTGCAGCAACGGTTTGGCCTACATTGATATCTCGAGCAACGACAACACCAGAAATAGGGGAGCGAATCACGCTATAGTTAAGATTGGCTCGATCACGTTCAACCGTTGCTTTGCTGATTGCAACTTGAGCTTTGGCCAGTACAAGCTGTTGTTCAAGGTCATCTAAAGCTTCCTTAGAAATGAACCCCTTTTGTAATAGAGTTCGACCTCTCAGTGCCTTATTTTGAGTGATGTTCAAGGTGGCTTGTGCACTTTGGTAATTGGCTTCCGATTGAAGCAATTGCGCGCGAAGTAAAGCTTGATCCAGTTCAGCTAATATTTGTCCTTTTTTGACCTGATCATTGAAATCTACATATATTTTTGCAACCGTGCCGGATACTTGTGTTCCTACATTGACCAGCTCAAGCGGTGTTAATGTGCCGTTTGCAGAAATGACTTGAATGACATCTCCTCGATCGACAAGGCGTGTTTTGTAGATTTCTTTTGCTGACGGTTGATGGCTTCGGGTATATCCATAAACAATAGCGCTTAACAATAGGAAAAGTAATATGAAGGACAAAGTTCTGAAATTGCGACGTATCATGGAAAGAGATAAAACAAGTGTTGGTGCTGATTAGGGATTTGCTAACTAATTGTGTGTAGCCTTGTTAGCATGATCGGGTCAATTTCAAGGCAATAGATCAACTCTCTTCCTCAAAACTTGCAATGAATTCTTTAAGCTGCCTTAAGCGCGCTTCAACACTCGATAACTGATAAAAATTACCATTGCTATAGCGAAGCGCAATCTCAAGTTGTTCAACGGCGGCATGTAGCTTGCCTTCTTGAATATAGATTTCTGCCTGAGCACGATGCTTGAGCATATGGTTGCCAAGCGCAGAATGGCACTGCGCTTCTAGGCGGTAAAGATGGATATCATCATGAATAACTTGTGATTGTTTATTGATAAAATTGAGGGCGGCTTGTGGGCCTTGGTGACTCAATAAGGCGGCTGCGTAGTCATAGATTAATGCCCGGTGCTGTGGATAGGTTTTCAATGCTGCTTGATAAAGCTTAAAGGCATCCGGTATTTGTTTATTAGCGATTTTTACACGTGCTGCAAGCGTATCAATCATTGCCCCTGATTGTAAATAATCACTTTCGATTAAGATAAGATCTCCAAGAGGGTGATTGCGGAGGTTTTTTATCGTGGGATCAGATTGCATCTTTTGATAAAGGCTTTCTAGCTCTTTTTCAGCACGCTTAAAGCGCTTGTCTCGTAGGAGCGCATAAATTAAACCATAACGTTCTGCTAACTCATTTGAGTAGCGCTTGTCGTGAATGCGCGAATCAAACTGCGCAACGGTGTCAGTCGAGTTTCCCAAGGCAGCCTTTAATTTAGCGCGTACTAGATGAAAGTCGATGCTATCCGGTATTTGACGATAGGGTAACTCACGCATCCTGCTTTCAATATCCGCGATGCGCTCGTAAGTCAGGGGGTGAGTTCTTAAATAGGAAGGTGCGCCATTTTCGCGGTAACGACCCGCCAATTGCAATCTTTCAAAAAAGGCCGACATCCCATGGGGATCAAATCCTGCTCTATGGAGAATATTAAAGCCAATGCGATCGGCTTCCTTTTCGTGTTTGCGCGTAAAATTAAGGCGTGATTGAATCGCGGCAGCCTGGCTTGCTATGATAGCTGCTGATCCGGCTTGTGGATTAGAGCGAGATGCTAGGATTGCTATGGCTAAACCGGCAATGGTTGATATCAATCCCATGTGTTGTTGCCCCGCTATCATTCTTGCTAGGTGTTTTTGAGTGACATGGGCAATTTCATGCGCCATAACACCGGCGAGTTCAGACTCACTTTGTGCAGCAATGATTAGCCCGCTATTAAAGCCCATGAATCCCCCAGGTAATGCAAACGCATTAATGGTGGGGTCTTGTAAAGCAAAGAATTCAAATGATTGGCCGGGTTGTGTTTCATTGGAAGTCGATAGTAATCTTCTTCCCAGGTTGTTTAAGTAACTGGTAATTTCAGGGTCATCAAGATAACTA